>JAWOIY010000197.1:0-59839 GCA_046484425.1 Desulfobacterales bacterium
TGGTTTCGTAAAAAGTCAATATTGCTCGCTCCGTGACCATTTGGGGGCGTTTCCATCGGTTCCGCTAAATTTCAAGAACTCGGCGCAAGCGCCTCAAACAGCTTGAAATTTTTAACGCTTCACCGCTTGAAACGCTGATTCCCCAAATGCTCAAATGTCGCTCACAAAAGACTTTTTACGAGTTTGTCAAAATTCAGGAGGAGAAATTAAAATTACAAACGATCTGGTTTTTTCTATGGGGCCTTTTATGGGCAGTGTTTTTTATGACGGACGGATTCGATTTTGGGATCGGGACACTCTATCCGTTTCTGGGCAAAACCGATCAGGATAAACGGATGATGATTAATGCGCTGGGTCCTCTGTGGGACGGCAATGAAGTGTGGCTGATTACCGCCGGAGGGGTTACTTTTGCAGCCTTTCCCCTGGTATATTCCGTGATGTTCTCATCTCTTTATTCGGCATTGATGCTGATTCTATTTGCCCTTATTCTTCGGGGTGTTTCCTTTGAATTTCGCGGTAAAGTGGACCATCCTCGCTGGCGAAAAATTTGGGATACCTGCATCTTTATCGGCAGTTTTGTGCCCGCACTACTTTTTGGCGTTGCCTTTGCAAATATCTTTCAGGGTATTCCCATCGATCACAATGGGATCTATCATGGAACGCTCTTTACGCTTTTAAATCCATACGGTCTTTTGGGCGGCATTCTTTTTGTGCTCCTTTTTATGAATCACGGCGCCTTATGGCTTTCCATTAGATTGGAAGGGGCGCTGCATGAAAGGGCTGTTTCCACCGCCAATAAACTCTGGCCGGTTCTTCTTGGCGTGGCGGTTGTTTTTTTAATCGCCAGCAAGTTTGCCACCCGCCTGTACGACAATTATGTCGAACATCCGTCCTTTTTTGTCGTCATACTGATGACGGTTCTTGCGCTGTTAAGCGTCAGGTTTTTTTTGACAAGGAAAAATTTTTTCAAAGCCTGGTTTGCTTCCGCATTGACCATAGTCGGCGCCACGTTTTTCGGCGTGATCGGGCTGTATCCAAACCTTTTTCCCTCCAGCCTGAATCCAAGGTATAACCTTACCGCACATAATGCCTCTTCAAGTCCATTGACCTTGAAAATCATGCTGGTTGTCGTTATACTTTTTATTCCTGTGGTTATCGGCTATCAAGTTTGGGCATATCACCTTTTCACGGACAAAGTGACGGAAGCGGATCTTGCCCGTGATGAAGCCTATTAGGTATTCTTGAATTTAATTTTTGTAAAAGTGATGCGTATGAGATTAAAAATAGTTGCGTTATGTACCGTGTTCGTGCTTTTTTATGCCGGTTTCATTGCCGCCGACGTGGATAAAAAAGGTCCGGAACAGATAACCCTTGACGGAGGTCAACGAGGTGCGGTTGGTTTCCCCCATCGACAACATCAAACGACGCTGGACGACTGCAAGATCTGTCATGATATATTTCCTCAGAAATTGGGTGTTATCAAGGACTTAAAAGACCAGAGCGTGCTGGCGAAAAAACAGGTGATGAATCATTGCAGGGGGTGTCACCGCGATCGCACACAGCAGGGCCTTACGGCCGGTCCGACTTCCTGCCAGAAATGTCATTCGGAATAGGACGATTGTAACTACTAGGCCCCGGGATCGGGTTTATTTATAATATCAGAAGGATATTAACACATGTTGATTCTCGGATTCCAAGGAAGTCCCCGAAAAAAAGGCAACACCAATTATCTGTTATCCGTTTTCATGGAGGCGGCTGAGGCTTTAGGTGCTCAAACCCGAATCATTGAAGCGGCCCAAAAACACATTGTGCCGTGTTTGGGTTGCGGCTTTTGTGAGAAGAAAGGCATCTGCATTACGAAAGATGACGATATGACCCTTGAAATCTACCCGCTGCTTCGGGAGGCCGATGTTATCGTTTTGGCGACGCCTATTTATTTTTATAACGTTCCCGCTCAGTTAAAGGCTCTCATCGATCGCAGTCAGACGTTGTGGTCCAGAAAATATAAACTGAAACTGACCGACCCTGCGAGACATTACCGGCGCGGATTTCTTCTTGCCCAGGGAGCGACAAAAGGGAAGAATCTTTTTGAAGGCGTTGAACTCACCGCAAAATATTTTTTTGATGCGGTGGGTGCGGAATACCACGGCAGCCTCTCCTACCGGCACATCGAGGCTGTGGGAGACATGGAAAAACATTCAACGGTTCATACGGACGTGAAAAATTCCGTTGACAGGCTTATATCTCCGTTGTTGGATCGAAAGAAGATTCTGTTCGCCTGCCGGGAAAACGCCTGTCGCAGCCAAATGGCCGCGGCGTTTGCACAGTATTTGGCCGGTGATAAAATTGAGGCGGTTTCAGCGGGCAGCGAGCCTGCTGAAAAAATAAATTCGGATATGGTAAAGGTCATGGCGGAGAAGGGAATCGATATGGGATTTCGCAAAACCAGAATTCTGGATAAGGCCGTATCCGGGTTGCAGCCCGATATGATCATTACTATGGGCTGTGGTGAAGCATGCCCCTTTATTCCCGGGATGCAGCGGTTGGACTGGGATTTGCCCGATCCGGCCGGAAAACCCTTGGATGTCATGCGCAGCGTTCGTGAGGAAATTGAAAAAAAGGTTAAAGCTCTTGTCAAAAGCATATTGGGCTAAAAATTTGTTAAAGGAGAAAATACCATGCCCGTCCAATTGAAAGTCAAAGACATGATGATTCCCATTGATGATTATGCGGTCACAACAGTCGATAAACCTCTGAAAGAAGCCGTTCCGGAGCTGATGAAAATCTATTGTCAGGTGGAAACCGGGAAATGTACGGAAGCAGGACACAGAGCCAGCCTTGTCCTGGGTGCTCAGGGTGAACTTGTGGGAATCCTCGATTTTAAAAGCATTTTGAAGGTCTTGATACCGGAAATAGCTGGAGGCGTCAGCGGGAAACTGCATGCACTGGGTGTTTCAATCGCTTTCGCAGAAGCCGATGCCCATGATATGGACCATGCAAAACACGGATTCAGATCCAGAGTCAGACAGAACGCGCAAACCCATGTTAAAGACGTGATGCTTAAAATAAGAGGGACCATAGGTGCCGACGCCGGATTTCTGGATGCACTTAAAATGATCTACCGCAATAAAATTACGGTCCTGCCCGTGTATGAAGGAAAAAAACTGGTCGGTGTCCTGCGCGATTCAGATCTTTTTCTGGCCGCCGCAAATGTTCTATTGGAATAATGATGGTTTTGTAAAAAGTTATTATTGCTCGCTCCGTGACCATTTGGGGGCGTTTCCATCGGTGACGCTAAATTTCAAGAACTCGGCGCAAGCGCCTCAAACAGCTTGAAATTTTTAACGCTTCACCGCTTGAAACGCTGATTCCCCAAATGCTCAAATGTCGCTCACAAAAGACTTTTTACGAGTTTGTCAATAATGGAATTTGAAATCATAGGTAAGGAGGAATAAATGGCTGAACCTGAAGAGATGTATCAATGCCAGACGGTCAGTTGCGGATATATTTATAACCCCGACAAGGGAGACCGAAAGGGAAAAATACCAAAAGAGACCCGGTTTGCCGATCTGCCGGACGACTGGAAATGTCCGGTGTGTGGTGCCGGAAAGAAAATGTTCAAGCCCCTTGCCGGGCCGGGTTCTGCTGCTTCCGATGGTTAGAATTAAACCTTAATTCAATTAAAAAGGAGGATTCAAATGGACAAGTATGTATGTTCGGTTTGCGGTTATGTTTATGATCCAAAACAGGGTGATCCTGACAATGGTGTTGCACCAGGCACAAAATTTGAAGATCTGCCGGATGACTGGGAATGCCCGGTGTGCGGCGCATCAAAAGATGATTTTGAAAAAGAGGAATGATAGGACAGGAGGAAAATGAGACCGGTAGAAATAACAAAGGGAATTTATGATGTTGGCGTTATTGACTGGAACATAAGGGACTTCCACGGATATTCGACATATCGCGGTACCAGTTATAATGCATTTTTAATCGTCGATGAGAAAATTGCGCTCATCGATACCGTCAAGAAGAATTATTCTGACCAACTCATTGATAATATATCAAAGATCGTCGATCCGAAAAAAATAGACTATGTGGTCAGCAATCATACGGAAATGGATCATTCCGGCGGGTTACCACGGGTTATGCACAGGGTTGGTGAGGACAAGCCGCTTTATTGTTCAAAAATGGGCGCCAAAAATCTGGCCCGGCACTTTTCTCAAAAGTGGAATTATCATGCGGTTGGTACCGGAGAGGCGTTGAGTCTGGGACACCGAACCCTGACATTTCTTGAAACCCGCATGCTTCACTGGCCGGACAGCATGTTTACCTATCTGAAAGAAGATAAAATTCTCTTTTCCAGCGACGGTTTCGGCCAGCATTATGCGGGGCATGAAAGGTTCGATGACCAGATCGGAGACGATATCATGCTTCATGCAAAAAAGTACTATGCCAATATTTTGCTTCTGTATTCGCCGCTGATTCTAAAGCTTTTGGATACGGTCGCCGAACTCGGTCTTGAAATCGATATGATATGTCCGGATCACGGAATCATATGGAGAAAAGATCCGGGCAGGATTATCCATGCATATGCAAAATGGGCCAAACAGGAGCAAGAGAAAAAAGCGGTCGTGGTCTACGACACCATGTGGCACAGTACTGAAGCCATGGCCAATGAGATTGCGGCGGGAATCGCTGCTGAGGGTGTATCGGTAAGACCGATGCACATACGAACCTCTCATCGCAGTGAGATTATGACGGAAGTCCTCGATGCCGCAGCCGTCGTTGTGGGATCGCCTACACTTAACAACCAATTGTTTCCAACGGTCAGTGATTTTTTAATTTATATGAAAGGGCTCAAACCGATAAACAAAATCGGTGCTGCCTTTGGTTCTTACGGGTGGAGCGGTGAGGCGGTTAAACTGATTACCAAAGAACTCGAAGGCATGAAATTCGACGTCATCGATCCGGGTGTCAGAATTCAGTATGTTCCGGATAAGAAGGGATTCGAGACCTGTTTTGAGCTGGGTCAAAAAATCGGAAAAGCGATCAACCAAAAACGATGAAAATACCGGTTGTTGATTTGAGCCGATGCAGTTTATGCGGCGCCTGTATTGAGGTTTGCCCTTTGGTTTTCAGGCTGAATGATGCCGGTTATATCGAAGTTGTAGAGCTGCCCTCATACCCGACGGATGAAGTTAATGAGGCCATAAAGTATTGCCCCGAAGATTGCATTTTCTGGGAAGATGAATAGTAACTCATGGCTCCTGGGAAATCGACCTGTGAGAACGAAAACTTCACAGCGCAGATAGATAATTCGGGTGAAATCATCATTATGGCCAACTTTTAAAGGGCGAACCAATGGGAAACCGGCAGCTCAAGAAAAAAATTCTGGCACTTCTTAAAAATGAGGCATTTGAAAAGAGCCTTGAAGAAATCTGCAAAATGCCGGCCCGGCAAGCCGTCAATCCGCTTTTTTCCTTTTTTTATAATTCGGACGAAATGATCAATTGGCGTGCAGTTACGGCCATGGGTGCCGTCGTTGCACGCCTCGCCCATGAGAGCCTCGAATCCGCCCGTATTGTCATGCGGCGCCTGATGTGGAATTTAAATGACGAATCCGGAGGGATCGGTTGGGGCTCCCCGGAAGCCATGGGCGAAATCATGGCCCGTCAGGACAGGTTGGCCGAGGAATATGCCGGTATCCTGGTATCCTACATTAACGAGAAAGGTAACTTTCTCGAACACGGGATGCTGCAACGTGGGGTGCTCTGGGGATTGGGCAGGCTTGCCCATACACGTCCCGAACTGGTACAGGATGCAGCCGTCCATCTTCTTTCGTTTATGCGGTCCGAAGATGCCGTCCATCGGGGACTTGCAGCCTGGGTGGCAGGGGCAATCCCCTCGAAAATCACACAACCCTTACTCAAACATCTGATTACAGATGAAACAATAATAAAAATTTTCATCAATATGAAAATGATGGAATCCACCGTGGGACAACTGGCTGCTGATGCGCTTGCTCGAACTACCCATTGAAGCGTATTCATCATTGATCCGGCGATTGAGTTGCAATGACCAATGCAGCCGCTAAATTATTATGATACCAATACGTGACACAACACCTTCTAAAAATTATCCGGTTGTCAACACGACGATTATCGGTATCAACGTTGTCCTTTATCTGCTGGAGATGGCCCAAGGGGCCAATTTAGATCGCTTTGTCTACATCTATGGCCTGGTTCCCGCCAGATACTCAATCCCCCAGATCGCATCTTATTTTACCACCGGGCAGCAAATTTTGTCTTTGCTGTCATTCATGTTTCTTCACGGCGGGTTTTTGCACCTTCTGGGTAATATGTGGTCGCTTTACATTTTTGGCGATAATGTCGAAGACCGCCTCGGTCCTTTTCGATACCTTGTTTTTTATCTGTTGTGCGGGATTACATCGGGCCTTTCCCATTTTATTTTCAATCTTCATTCAAATACACCCACCATCGGGGCCAGCGGAGCCATCGCCGGTGTTATGGGGGCGTATTTGATCCTTTATCCCCATTCCAAAATATTAACACTGATCCCCATTATCTTTATCCCCTGGTTTATCGAAGTTCCCGCGTTCTTCTTTTTGGGGATTTGGTTTTTTTTACAGTTTTTAAATGCGGCAGGAAGCCATGGCAATATCGGTGGAATTGCATGGTGGGCACACATTGGTGGATTTGTTTCCGGGATTCTTTTTTTAAAAATATTTCTTGCATTGCCCCAAACCGGGGTTACCGGTAAAATGCGTCACGTCACAGCCAAAAGAAAATCACACCGTTTGCAGGTTATACGACCTGTAAGTCTCGGGAATGATCCCCATCTGTATGGTACGATTAACATTGCGTCATTTGAGGCGCTTGTGGGCACCCAAAAACTGGTCAATATTCCATGGGGGTTTCAAAAACGGACTGTTAAGGTGATTGTTCCTCCCGGTGTGACGGAAGGGAGCAAACTGCGCCTGAAAGGTTTGGGAAAAATAGCATCCGACGGCCAGCGGGGGGATTTGTATCTTAAGGTGGCCATAGCATCTAATCCGGAACAACTCAAAATGAATTAAAATACCAAAATAAGACCCTCTCTCCAAAGAAAATAAATGAAATTGCACCAATGGAAAGAAACGGACCGAACGGAAGCTCAAACTTCAAATTCTTGCCTTTAAGCAGCATTAACGTTATTCCCACAAAAGTTCCCGCAACGGATGCGACAAAAATAGTAAAGATAACCCCTTTCCAGCCGATAAAGGCGCCGATCATAGCCAGAAGTTTGATGTCTCCCCCGCCCATGCCTTCCTTGCGGGTGACCAGACTGTATGTCCATGCAACCAGTAAAAGGCTTCCCCCTCCGATCAACACCCCAAGTATAGAGGCCTTAAAAGTTATGCCGGACAAAACAAAAGAAGCGGCCAGGCCGGCGGGAATACCGGGAAGCGTGATAACATCCGGTATGATTTTATGATCAATATCAATAAAAGTTATGACAAGCAGCGATGAAATAAAGACAAAATATACAACCCCTTCCAGGGTCAGACCGAGCATGAAATAAATATTGATTGCAACAATCCCGGTTATCAACTCAACCAAAGGATAGCGAAGGGAAATAGGCGCATTACAATGACGGCACCTGCCTTTAAGCCATAGGTAACTGAAAACGGGAATATTGTCATAAAATTGTATAACACCGTTACAATTCGGACAGATTGAACGCCTCGGATTTATTATCGATTTCGAGGAGGGCAGTCGATATATGCAGACGTTTAAAAAACTTCCAATGCACATGCCGAAAATAAAAATGAAGGCCACGATCAGGAAGTTAAACATGGATTTTAATGTGTCCTCTTGAATTTATAACGCGATAATAGTAAGTGCAATTTTCAGGCTGAATGTTTTTCTCTATATATGCAGATGCTGCTTGTGTCAAAGCAACTTTTAAACCGTTCGTCAATACTCGGTTGTAATGAGAAGAAAAGACAAAGAAATTACGGATGGCGCCGGGATTGAATCGATTATTCGAAGGTCTAAAGTCTGTCGGCTGGCAATGGTTGATGATAACCGTCCATATATGGTTCCCTTGTGTTTTGGTTATAAGGATAATTCCCTCTATTTTCATTCAGCACAAAACGGCAAAAAGATCGATGTGCTCAAAAAAAACAATGATGTCTGTTTTGAGTTCGATGTTGACTATGAACCCATAAAAGCGGATAACGCATGTGAGTGGGGGATGAAATATGAAAGTGTTATCGGTTTCGGCAAGGCGTCGTTTATTGACGATGTTGAGGCCAAACGTGACGCATTGGATATTATCATGAAACACTATTCGGATGGAGCATATACGTATCCAAACACTAAATTAAACAATATACGAATTATCAAGGTCGAAATAGAACATATGACGGGTAAACGGTCAGAATAAAGGATGCCGGGGTTTCCTGGCGAAGTTCTGCGTTTTAAATGAGTTATCAAAACTTATGGGAAAAAAGGGGTAGATGCTATGAGTATTAATGTGGTTGAAAAGATCGATGATCTGGTCAAGGTGGAGCATGTGCTTGCAAGTGTTTTTGACAAAAGCGGCCTGGAATCGTTCATACCGGAACTGCTCAGGATTAATCCTGAGATAAAATTTTTTTCAACAGGCGGTACCTACAAAAAAATCAAAGAAATTCTTGGAAAAGCGGCGGATTCTTGTTTGACACAAGTTTCGGATTACACGGGCCAGCCGGAAACCCAGGGCGGCCTCGTGAAAACCCTGGATTTTAAAATATATCTCGGGCTGTTAACCGAAACTTACAATGACGCTCACAATGAGGACATTCAGCGAACCGGTTCGGTACATATTGATATGACCCTCTGCAACTTATATCCTTTTAAAGATACAATTTCAAAACCAGATGTAACCGTTGAGATGGCTCGCGGCAATATTGATATCGGCGGGCCGTGTATGATAAGAGCCTCTGCAAAAAATTATTTGAGGGTTTCATCGGTGGTCGATCCGTCGGACTATGCAGCAATCCTATCAGAAATGAAATCAAACAATGGGTCGATTTCGCTGGAACTTCGATACCGTCTTGCGCGGAAGGCATTTGACCACACGGCGGTTTACGACCGTACCATCGCGGACTTTATGGGTTCTAAATCATTTGATACGGCGGCTGCGTGCTACACCTTACAGATGGGGACAGCTTCCAGCTAAAAAATTTACCCCTTTCTGAAGCTCCTTCAACGTCGATTTGTTTCAAAGACCTAAACAGCTGTAAATCGCCTCAGCGGAACTAACAAAAAAAGGAGAAAAAAATGGCTGAAGATCTAAAGAAAATGTATCGGACAATCATGGATGACCATTTTCCGCCGGAAATGGAGATCAGTTTCGTGGATCAGGGCAAACGGCAAACCCTATTTTACGAAAAAGTGGCATGGACCATCGATAATGTCCAAAAAGGATTACGATACGGTGAGAATCCGGGTCAGGAAGCGGCACTTTACAAGCTGATTAATGGGAATCTGGTTTTAGGGGAAACCCAATCGATTCAGCCGGGACAATACCTGGCTTCAGACATTGAGCTTTTGCAGTCCGGAAAACATCCCGGAAAAACCAACCTGACCGATGCAGACAACTCTCTGAATATTTTAAGATATTTTGTGGATAAACCCACAGTTGTCATTGTCAAGCACAACAATCCCTGTGGTGTGGCCAGGTCGGACACATTGGTAGACGCCTATCAAAAGGCAAACATGGCAGACAGGGTGGCAGCATTTGGGGGGTGTATCGCCGTTAACAGGGCTGTTGATCAGCTAACGGCTGAAGCCATTGCCGAACAGTACGCCGAAGTTGTTGTGGCCCCGGATTTTGAAGAAGGCGTAATGGGGATTTTTTCAAAGAAAAAAAACTTAAGGGTTATCCGAATTGATAATATTAACCGGCTGCAGACCTTTGTGGGAAAAAGATGTGTGGAATTCAAAAGCCTGATAGACGGTGGTATTATCGCCCAGTGGTCATTTGTGCCGGCCGCCCGTACAAAGGCGGATCTGAAACTTGCCGCATGCGAATATAAGGGAAAGCACTATCAAGTCAACCGAAAGCCCACGGATGAAGAATACGAAAACATGCTGTTTGGATGGCTTGTAGAATCTGGAATTACTTCAAATTCAGTCATTTACGTCAAGGACGAGATCACTGTCGGCATCGGAACCGGTGAGCAGGATCGGGTGGGTGTTGCAGAAATTGCAAGGGATAAGGCCTATCGAAAACTGGCGGACCGTTACTGCTTTGAAATGCATAATATTCCTTATAATGATTTGAAAGATAAAGATAAAAAAGCGGAAATCGATGAAAAAGTCGCCAAAGAGAAAGGCGGGCTGATCGGCTCAGCCATGGTCAGTGATGCTTTTTTCCCCTTTAGAGACGGTATTGATGTCGGTCTGAGAGAAGGGGTTACATCGGTGATTCAGCCGGGTGGATCGGAAAATGATTACCAGTCCATCGAGGCCTGCAATGAAGTCGGTGCGACGATGGTCTATACCGGACAGAGAAGTTTCAGGCATTAACACTTTTTTAAGGCCGCTTACCAGGGAGTTAAACCTTGGCCCAAATAAAGCGTATCAAGCCGGAGGGAATCGAGATGTTTTAATAAAATCGCTCCATGGATAATGCTTTTTTTCAAACCGTGTAAACTCGTGGTTAAAGGATCGTAAAGAAAGAACAGAATTAGATATAATTACAATGGATTCGAATTAGGCCGGATACTTTCTTGGGTTAGAATGTTTCGGCAAGCATCTGTTCTTTCCAACGATCCCTAAACCACTCAGACAGTACACGCTTTTCAAAAAAGATGATCCATTCCGCTCATCCCCAAGTTATGTATTGGTTTAAAAAAGTTCACTAACGACTTTTTGCGAGTTTGCCAAATTTGACTCAAACCCTTAAGTAAGCTTGAAACGGCTGAAATTTTATCCAATTTTAGCAGTGAAGGAATTCCCCTTCAATTGATTAATGCTTATTTTACAAAGAGATGAATCGTTTTTCTGTTTATCCTGCCCTGTCTACTGCATGTATTTCCCTTCATATATCCTTTCGGCCTTTAAATAACCATATTGGATTTATATAAAATTCAAATAGTTATCTTTTTGTCGCGATTGGCACATCAATTGCTTTTGTAATTGGTGTAATTCATATGCGTATTGAAGTTCAATTTTTATAAAATAAAGGGGGTGGTCAAAGCGCAATTCACTCGGGCAAGGTTGTTTTATGTTAACAATATTAAATACATAAACCCAAAAAGGAGATAACCATGAAAAAATTGGCAATTATATCTTTAACGTTGATTATTGGGCTTTGTTTGTCAACAAGTGCGTTTGCAGCCGATAAAGATGCGATTAAAAAACAGGTCGATGACATTGTTGTTGCCATTGACGGCGGGAAAACAGCACAGGACTTTATGAGTGCAGCACAAAATAAACCCTATTATGTATTCATAATGGAAGAAGGGGGGATGCTCCTGGTTCATCCGTCTCTGACCGGGCAAAGCCTTAAAGAAAAAGCAGAACCGGTTTATAATGAATGTGCCAAAGCGACTGCTGACGGGGTCTGGGTGAGTTATGAATGGAAAGGAGAACAAAAACACACCTATGTCAGAAAGACCAAGGGCGGTTTGATTGTCGGAAGCGGATATTCCGAGTAAAAATTTGTTGTCATTCAAGTAACCTTTACCGGATTGCGTGCTGAGTATAGGGGTCGCCCATAGAGCCGGTTGTTTTATGGGCGACATTTTTTTGAATCGTCTGTTTCAAGGGCTTGTGCTGTTCAACCCGACGAAGGTACCACCGTTTCTTTGGCATAAAGCGCGCATAAGCGTGGCAAATCGTTCGCCGGTGTTACCGGATCGATCCGTTATTTCCATAACGGTCGGGAAACCTACGGCATGAATCCGGACCCGGTGAGAACCGTCTTCTGCTGTTCTGTTGATTCTGGCCACCTCATTGATGACCGGCTGGATGGCGGCACCGCTGAATTCATCTCCGAATACATAAAGGCTTATTTTTTTATCCTTGGAATAAAACATATTGATCGCTGTGGTAATGCCTTCCACCGGACTGCTGTTGCTAAAAGCCTTCCATGAACCAAGGGCTGAAATCATGGCCCTGCGCCGGGCGGGAGTGTCCGGAATCCATTTCCCGGTATACTGGGAAAACAGGAAACTCCCCATATCGTTCATAATCTGGATGCCTTTAACTTTCGGATAGATTTCAAGTGTCTCTTGCATTTTTTTCCGGACCAGGCTCCAGGCATATCGCTGCATACTTCCGGATGTGTCGATGATAAAAACGATGTACTCACTGTCCATCGGAATACCTCCCACCGAACGGGTCATTTTTGGAGGAAGGCTTTTATAAAGACGCTTCATTTCATCGGTCAATTCCTGACGTGCACGGGCCAGTTGGCCCTCAATAATATTTTGAACCTTAGCCTCGTCTTCGGATGCCGCAAATTGACCTTTAATCGCTGACAGGTCGCCCTGGAGGCGGGCAAGCTTTTCCTTTTCCTGTGACAGCTGTTCTTTTTTTGCAGTCAAATCGCGATTCAGGATCCGGGTGTCACCCCGAATTTCAAACAGTTCCTCTTCCAGGCGAACGATTTCAGCCTGCATGTTTTCTTTGATTTGTTCAATGACTATCGGTTCTGCAAATTTGGATAGTACAAACAACAGAATAATCGCACCGAATCCGCAACAGATACAATCAAGAAAGGAGAGGCTGAATATATCTATGTCCCGTCTGCGTTTTTTCATGGGTTTAAATCCGTGTCGACCGGCGCCGCCTTTACGGCCAGTTTTTAGAGGGACAGAAAAAAGATCCTCTGGTTTTCCTGGCCAGCCGCCAATAGGCGTCGGCAGCCATGGGATCTCCCTCCATGGGATAAAGTATGATGTTCACCGGCACCCTTTTGGGCAGTTGTGAAATTGCTTCGTTAAACAGACTAAGCCGTTTTGTACTGGAAACCCTTGTTTGCCGTGGCTTGCCGCTACCCATGGTCGGCAAGCCATCGGTCAGTAAAAATATATTATCCGGAGGCAATTTCATTTCGTTGATCGATTTAATTGCGTTCAATAAACTGGTTCCTTTTTCCGGAACCAGCCGGTCCAAACTTTTAATCGAAAGGTTCAAAGGGTCTATTGCGCCGGCATCCAGCCAGGTTCCTTTTGAAGGTTCCAGCAAAGGGCGTGCCGTTTCGTTAAATATGTATATCTGAAATTGACTGGTGGGTGGAAGCTGGGTGATCAGCCAATTCATGGTTTTCACCACCTGTCGCCATTTAGGAGCGTTAATTTTCCGGGCATCTTTTAAATTGCGCAGGCGAATAATTCCGACAATGGTTTCATCAAGCATACTGGCGGAGGCGTCCAACAGAATAAAGATCCGCTGCCCCCCCATTTTTAGATCCGTGAGGTACTGGCGATCTCCCTCTCCGGGAAACGGACGCAACTTTGAACCCAGGTCGTCCTGTGTTTCGGCCCCGGCTTTCAACCGCCGGAGCTCCTCTTCAAGAGACCTTAAATCAGCTTTTAACTGATTGATGTGTGTTTTGCTGGACAGGGTGTCCTTGTCCCTATCCGCCACCTCAATTTTTTTTTCATGGAGTACTTTTATAATTTCACGGGATCGCCCCTGTGCGGTAACCATCTCGGCATTGATTTCAGAAAGGATGTTGCGGGACTCGACCTGTTTTTTTTTATCGTCCAAAACCTGCTGCTTGAGTCTGTTCACTTCGGCACGCAAATCCGACGTCACGGCATCCCGTCGATGAGCGCTTTTGGCGTTTACCACGACAAATAAAAGAATAATGGCACCTAATCCGCAGCAGATGCAGTCAATGAAAGATAGGCTGAATACATTTAATTTTCTACGTTTCATCGGTTTCCAAGCAGGCAATGAGTCGCATGGTTTCTCGGGAGGTCCCAAGGCGAACGATTTGGCCAAGTTCCAGTTTTGCGCTTCCGTTGACCTGCCGATGGTCGATAAATGTTCCCTGACTGCTGTGGTCCGTGAGGACAATACGGTCATCTTCACGATGAACCGTGCAATGTTTTTTGGACACATCGGAGGATTTTGCCTGAACACGAATGCCTTTTCCGAAAGGGTAATGATCGCAGCCGATGATGAGAGGTTTTTGGGAGATAGGATAGGCCACATCACGATAGAGTAAATGTGAGGGACGTATTGCATGGGGGGGTTGATCAGATACAGCTCGTGAAATTTCAGATTCCGTTTTTTGCCATGGACGGCTGGCAAAGAAAACTGTTCCATTTTTAAAGTGCGCATCGGTCAACTGGTTCCGGAGCTTCAAAACTCCCAGGGCACCGGCTCCGGGTTCGAGCGCTATGATTTTACAGTTTTCTATTTTTAAGAGTTTATCCTTTAATCCCGGCAGACCGGCGACTCTATGGGTCATCTGAAGGATAGTCGGAAGATCGTTTTTACCGAGGTCATCTCGCATTTTTTCAATGAACCGGCAAATGTCGTCAAATATTTTTTCGCTTTTTTGAAACAACACATCGCGAAAAAGCGTCATATGATACCGATCTTTTCCGTGGGACAGTTCAAATAAATAAGATGATTGATGTTTAAAAATGTCAAGGACAACGGCCAGGCGGTTATAGAGCTCCTGTTCCGTTGCGGCCTGATGAAGGGGATCGAATCTTGTGGCACGCACAAATTCTTCGGCAATGGTTTCCACCCAACTCCGGTATAGCCGTTCCAGGCTAATTTCCCGGATTGTCGCCGAGTTTTTCGCGGATAGGGATTCTCCCTGGTGAAGATAGATGATTTCAAATCTGTGCAAATGGATATCTAAATGCAACAGCATTGCATTTGGGTAAGCATCATGTGATGCGGCGATGGCTAAGGGTACAAAACCTTTAACGGGTATCGACAGTTCCTGCGCCATGCCTAGAATAAGCCCCATTTGTTCTCTGCTGTAAAAGTTAGGTACGGCGATGATCATCTCGTCGCCATAAGGTTTGACCGCTTTCCAGACGTGAGATAGATGGGCGTATGCGATTTCAGCATGATTTTGCGCATGCCGGTTCTTCTGTTTCAAAGGTTCAGTGCCCAATTGATCCCAGAATCTGTTGATGACTTGAAGCGGAAAGAGATGTGCCTTGTCTGACGCCGGTTTTCCGACGAGCAGACGCCTTTTTTCCGGTATGACGAATCCCGGGCTTTCTTTTTCCTGCCCGTCAACGGTCAGCAGTCTTATCGGATTGTCGCCGGCAACCAGGACTCCGGCATCGCTGAGTTCAAGCCCGAGAAGTGTCATTTGGGTGCTCCATCAGGTGGATTTTTGGGTATAAATTCACCTTGATTCTGCTATCGTGTCAAAATATGCCATTTCTATAGGAACACTCATTGTGTATGCAAATGTCTCGTCAATTTCTCCTCACAATACGCTTCGGTTTCCAAGACATATCTCTCCTGAAGCAGTTGCAGCTGGTGAAGCATAAACATGAGAACAATGCTGATCAGAAGCGCAATAAGGGTAGAGTTAAATGCTACGCCCAGGCTTCGGGTAACACCGAAAATTTCTCCTTCGATGGCCTGATAGGCCAGCCCGAGCGCATCTCCGATGCCTCGTACCGTACCGATAAACCCGATGGAGGGAATGGCCCAGGCAATATATCTGATCATAGACAATTCAGACTCCAATCGTTCACCTTCGGCCGAACAGTAGGCACGGGTGGCATCTGCGACATCCTGAATATTCCGTGTTGAACTGAATCTCTGCAAACCGGCCAACAATGCTCTGGGAAGCAATCCGTATTGTTGGTAGGCGGGCAGCGCCTGGATTAGCCGGGACAGTTCGCGGGTATCTTCGGGCAATATGCGAACCCCTTCGGCCAAAGGAATCAAGTCCTGTTGCAACAGCGAACGGTGTCTTATGGTGGTAACGGCCTTAAACGCCATGATGGCCAGCGCCCAAAACATGAGAACAAAACAGGCTTCCTGTTCATAATCGCGAATCAACACATAGGCAGAACGTTCGGTTGTTTGCATTTTGTTTTTTTGGAGCATTTCGGCCTGTCGTGTCAGAACGGCGTCGGCATTTGGACGAATGATGCCGACATATGCGGCATGAACGAAAATGATAATCAGAATCAGAGAGAAAAGCTGGTAAGTAAACTCCATGGATAACGGAAAGGTTTTTTTCATGATGAATTCTCGGTTTTAATTTTTCTTTGCTCCGGAATGTCAGATATCGTATGGAAAATCCACGCCCTGATCTGCCGGAATCGTTTCCGAAGGGACGAACGGTTTCATCGGTTTTACCTTTTCGGGTTCAGTTTTCTCTGGTGCTAAAGCCTTTGGTTTATTTGTATCGTCACGGGTTTTTGAGGCATCATCGGTGTAAACGCTGTCCGGCGGTTTCCTTTGGTCATTTTGGGCAAAATCGGTTGATCCTGAATCATGACCGGGCGTTACGTTGAATTCATACCGGAATCCTGCCGGTACCGTTGCCGGCCAGATTGCTCCCTGAAGACATGTCGCCCATAAGGCAATTGCTATGAAAAATCTGTTTGTCATAATCATTTCAAATATCTGCAAACCCGAAAACCAACATCCTCACGCTTGTCGTCACCGTAGCTCCGATAGGCCAGCCTCAAGGTGCTGATACTTGCATGTTTCCAACTGGATCCTCTGATTACAAGGTGTTTACCATTTTTGGGTCCGGTTGGGTCCACATCTGTTTTTTCGGGGTCATAACTGTAAATGGAATAAAAATCGTGGCACCATTCCGACACGTTGCCGCCCATATCATACAACCCCAGGGTATTGGGTTGAAATTTCCCCGGCCGAGCTGTTGTTGAATAGCTGTCATTGTAACCTTCAAGAACCGTGGGAAGCAAGTTTTTTGCAGACTGATCGGAATAATTCCCGGATAATTGAGACGGAGGAAATGTGTTCCCCCATGGATATTTCGAAAATTCATTTTTTCCGATAAAGCGGGCGCAATATTCCCACTCTGCTTCGGTGGGCAGCCTGTATCCGTTATTTAACGGCTCGACGGCAATCAACTGATCCCCTTTTTGAACATAAGCCGGCGGCAGTGATTCCTTGGCGCTGAGCCAGTTGCAGAACCGAGCGGCTTGTTCCCAGGTGACTTGAACCACGGGCTGGTCAGGATGGTTCAGGCTTTGTGATTTAAAAAGGCCTGAATCGTGTTGGGGCATGAATTCCATGAATTCTTGGTTGGATACCTCCATAAGGCCCATGTAAAACGGTCGTTCGAGCATGATCTTTCTCAAGGTTTCATTGGATCTGTGGCCCTGCTCTCTGCGTGAAGATCCCATGGTGTAAGTTCCGGGCCGGATTAATTTCAATCTGTAGCCTGACGGAGTTGTAATCATCAGCGGTTCAGATTCTTTGGGAGCCCCCTTTTTCTTCAGCTCAACTTTCAATTGTTTTGGAAATCCGGGTTGGGGGGTAATGCGGATTCGATGGGGATGAAAGCCTTTTTTATTGAATTCCAGTTCATGTTCCACAGCGATTAGATCTAATTGTTTCGGAACAGTTCCCCGTGATTGGCCGTCAATAATGAGTTCGGTATCTGGCGGTTCAACCGAAAGACGTATGATGCCTCGTCTGGGTTTTAAATTCACATGAAGCTGTTGCAACTCAGCCGATGCAACGTGCACGTTACGGTTTGTTTTTTCATAACCCGCCTTTGAAATTTGAACGACATGGGGTTTGTCCGGTGAAAGATCGAGCGTAAGGGGTGTTTGACCGATAAAAGTCCCGTCAATGATGATATTGGCTCCGGCAGGATTCGTTTGGACGGTCAATCTGCCGTCTGCCGGCTGAAGCCGTACATCTTTTATTTCCTGGGGTTCATTGGGGTTTACAACCAGACGGTGTTTGTGGGTTTTGAAAAGATCGGCACTGATTTCAAGAAGATAAGATCCAGGCAACAGTTGAATGTTTAAGGGGGTTTTCCCAAAGGATTTCCCGTCGATCAAAACAGTTGCATCCACAGGTACTGAACTGACGCTGACATCCGACCAACCCGGAAGCAGTGCCAGGTTAACATTCTGAAGGTTATTACAACCGTGTACGTCGACATCGGTCTGAAAGTCCTGATAATTCTCGGCACGAATTTCAATTGTGTGCGGACCCGGCGATACTTCAAGATTCTCTAAAGGGGTGTTTCCAACCACAGTACCATCGACATATACCTTTGCGCCTAAAACTTCTTTTTCTGAATCACCCGAATCAACCGCACGGATCATCAGTTGACCGGGACGTTTTTGCATCTTTAAATGCAGGTTCTGGCGTTTTTCATCACTGACCACAAATGTATGGTCAAGGGGAAAAAAACATTCTCTTGAAGCCTTAAGCATATATTGTCCGGGATGCATCAAGTAATAGCTGCCGATATTTGGCGCCAGGATATTCTCTGAAAACTCGATCCGTTCCGGAACCGGTTCAATGTTTATCACGACCTGCCGAGCAGTGAAGACAAACCACGTCGAGATACAAAGAAAAATCAGGACGATTCCGATAAGAAGGCCCACCACCCATTTAAAAATGATAAACCGTTTTTCTTTTCCGGCCGGCGGCTTGGACCGAAAGGATACCGGTTCGATTTTTATCGGTTTTTTCTCTTCAGGTTTGTCTTGGATTAGGGATGTCAATGTCACACCTTCATGTTACAAATTACGGACACGCGCAACGATTTCTGTCCGGGTTTTACGGTGATTTTCAGCTGGACATCCTGGTATCCGTTGCGTGAACCGACTACTGTGTAAGTACCGGGTCTTAAAGATAATTCGCGAAAGGTGAATTTGCCGAGTTTCCCGACTTTGTAAACGGCGATTTCCGTAAGGTTATCGGAATCGATGATCACTTTAACGGGAGTCCCGGCAATCTCAACCAAAGTTTTTAGCTCATTTAACCGTGTGTTGAAATGGGGACCCTTTTGTTCCAGTTTCTCGGCTTCCTCGATCAAACGTGTCGCATTTTCAAGCTGCCGGTCCGATTCCATGGCGTCGGGTTTTTCAAGAAAAAATTCAATCCGTTTTGAAACCTGAATTTGATCCAAAGCGCGTTTTTTACCCTGGACTGCAAAACTGATATCTGGATCAATGTTAAGAACTGCCAGATAGGATTCGAGGGCCTGTTCCCAATTTTCAGCCTGTTCGGCAGACATGGCTTTTTCGCGCAGTTTTTCAATGGTGTTCAAGCGGATGGCCTCATCGACCTGCAATAAAGCGTTTTTGACTTCACGTGAGTCGGACCGGAACGATTTTGCCTTTAACAGCGTTGTTCTGGCGAGTTGATAATGGCCGTTGTGATATGCCGTCAGCCCGTCCGACATGAGTTTCTGAAACTGCTCCTCGACAATTTTTTCTTTCAACCGGTTTAAACCGTTTTGCGCTTTCCCGGATTCAGTGTCCAATTGCACTGCCTTCTGAAAATCGGCAAGTGCAAAGGCGATCCGATTATTTTCTTCATGATTTTCACCTGATGTTATCAGACGGTTCACTTCATCGAGCTTCTCAGCCCGATCCAAATTCCGCCGGGCGGATTCATCGGACGGTTGAATCCTTAAAGCCGTAGAAAATTTTTGCAAGGCAACGGCACTGTCTTCATTTTCAAGGGCTTTCAGGCCTTGCTCCACCAGCTTTTGAAACACTGCCCCGCTATTATCGATCAATCCTTTTGCTTTTTGGGCGGCTTGGGCATATGTTTTGGCTGCAGCAGCAAACGAACGATCCATAAGCAACCGGTCTCCTTTTTGGCTGAGGGTCATCATGGCATCATATTCCTCACCGCCCCAAAGGGAACCGTCTTTTTCTTCTATTTCTTTCTTAAGTTTCAAAAACGTTGCCAATTCTCTGTCTACCGTTTCTTTTTCCGGTTCAAGTTCTGCGGTATCAGTGGGTTGCACAGGTTGAGTCGCCGGTTGTTTCTCTAAGGGAACGAAACCAGATTCTGTTGTGGTGCCGATCCGATCTTTATTTGTCTCGGGAGCATTCGAATCCTTTCTTTCTACAATATCGGTTTCCAATGGCTGGGTACGCTTTATGTCTTTAGCCGGACTCACCGGATGTTTCGATACATGGCGAATCAGAAAAAAACCGCCCGCAGCCATTGAGGCAAGAATCATGAGAAACAATAAAATGGTGACAGCGGTTGACCGAAAATAACGAGTCGAGTCGGGACGTTCGATTTCTTTGCGCACCTCAAGGGGCGTGATGATTTCCACGGTAAAATTTGAAGCCTGTTTGCCTTGAGAGGGCTGGGTGGGTGTTTCGGGCGGCATAATCGGATTTGATGCTCAGTGTTATTCCGAGTCTTCGGATGACGTTTTTTCTTTATATTCCGATGAGGTATCCGGATCAAAGCCGGTTTCTTTGATATATATCTGTCGCAGCAATTCGCGCCAGTGTTGAAATTGTTCTTCGGCCGAACCGGTCAGCTCATACTGATTGCCTTCGAATTCCATGACAATTGGTTTCATCTCACTGCCAAATGAGTCACCCAGTTCTTTGATAGCTGCCGAGTGGATTTCAGCTTCCTTGGTCACATTAAACCCGTTGACGATTACCTGACCGCCGATTAGAATCATGCCCACCTGAAGCGAGCCGGTGTTTTTGGCATCTCCCGCATTCAGTGCAATTGCACCTGCCACGAGGAGCACGCCGGCCAACTTTTGTTGTAAGGCGCTTCGCTCAATTTTCTTTATGGCCTGAATTTCTTCATAGTTGAGCTTGCGCCAGTTCTCATAGGATGACCACATATTTGCATAATAGTCTTCATAGTACTCATTCAAGGTGTCCACATACATGTATTCCCGTTCCCGTATCTTGAGCAGACGGGTCATTATGGTGTCCTCATCGGCGGGCAGGCGATTGACGGCAATGTGATTTTTTTTATCGTTTGCCAGATATCCGTTGTACACGGACGGTGCAAAGTCTTGCGCAAATTTTAATTTCGAGACGGTACGGATATTCTTGATCTCTTCAGGGGACAACGTCAAAAGATAAGCTGCCATATCATTGGAGATGATATTGTATAAATCCTGATACGCATCTTTTTCCCCGGCTTGATTTCCCGAATAAAATGCCAGGGTGGCTTTGGATTTATATTTTTTGCTGAACCAGTTTTTCCGGGTCGCATCCGTCACATCGACTTGAAGGATCAAGTGCGCTCCGTTGGATTCAACAACTTTACCTTCGACCAGAATGTCGATATTTTCCGTTTTACCTGGGACGACACGCACTGCCCCCCAATAACTGCTTTGCTGTAAGGTGTTTTTCAGATGATAGGGCATGAAATGACGTTCCGCTTTTCTGATTTCTTGACTGGTATGTTCTTCTTTGGCTTGCTCCTCTGTAATTTTGTCGGAATCAAAAACAAGGATGCCGACATCCAGCAGTTGCTCTTCTAAAATTTCTTCCTGGGCTTTCATCATTGTCGTCGGACCAACCTTTTGAGTCGTAAAGGTCGCACATCCTGTGAGAAAAATTAACATGAAAGTCATGAATAAGCGGTTATGATGAACGTTATATTTCATCTATCACCTTTTTTATGGCCTTACTTTCGCACATTTTTTTTATATTGTTCATATTCATTCCAGAGCTTTTCCTTTAGTTCGGGATCGGACTCTTTTTCTGCCGCTTCGCGCAGCTGCCTGGCCACAATGTCGTCATCTTTAGGATCGTAACGGTTTTTAGGATGATGTTGGGGACCTTCCGCTCCTTCCCTGGATTTGCCTTGGCTGGTCAATGTGCCGTCATCCCCGGTTTCTTCAGGTCTACTTTCCTTTCCGGCTTCTAAAGCGCCTTTTTCCTTTTCGGTTTCTTTCGTTTCTTTGGTTGAATCCTGACTGGATTCGTCGGATTTTGTTTCAGAATCGGTATCTATCTCGATGCCTTTGTCACGCAACCGTTGTGCCGCGGCTTCAGCCTCTTCGGTCAGATCCCGCAGTTTTTCCGATGATTTTGCCTGGATCAACTCCAATTCCTTGAGCAGCATCTCATCGAATTCGGCCAGGGAACTGTCGAGCCGGCGATCCAGGGCGGTCACTTCATCGACGATCTGCTCCTCCGGGATGACAGGGTCCAGCATCGCTGAAGTATCATCTGAAGATGAAGCACCGTGGGTTGCTTTTTGGGTATTATATTTGGAACGAAGTGCTTCCATTTTGGTTACTTTCTTGCGGTTTTCAGCAACCATGGCCTGCACTCGAATTAAGTATGTGTTATAATCTTTAATGATTTCAGGTGATACGTGCTCGGATTTCTTTAACTTTTCCAGCTCTAAAGCGATGCGTTCCTCGGTGGCCATACTGATACGTAATTCCCTGCGTGCCGATTCAAGGGCAGTTTCAAGTTTTTGCATAGAGGCGGCGCATAGGATGACAGACGGCACAAGGATTAGCACTGCTGTCCGAATAGCCTTCCACCATTGGGAAGCGTTCATAATCATTATTGAAACCCGTTCTTCGAAAAATAAAAAATGTGTCTGAAATTAAAGCAAAAACAACATTTGTATACATTAACTATAAGAAATTTGAGAATATCTGTCAAGGGAAGCACGACCTTGCTTTGGTTGTAAAGACTTTGTATCCATTTATGATTATTAGGTCGCATTTCATTAAGAATCCTAAAATTTTGGTGATTCACGATTGAAGCAAGGCACCATGGATTGAAAAGAACAAACCGTTTCCATATGTCGTCGTGTAGTTTAGCTTTTGGGAGTGCAAGCAATAAGCGAAGTATTTTTTGCATTGTTGTAAAGTTTATGCTATATAAAAATAATTAATGGTAGCGCTAGGGGTGCTGATCGGCTGAGAGGCATTTCATGCCAACCCTAAGAACCTGAACTCGATAATGCGAGCGTAGGGATGCGTCGAGACTTGAACCAAGGGTCTAAAAGCCGCAGCCCTTGGTTTTTTTATTTTTGGAGACAGTTATGACACAACCGGAACTCGCCGGAACAGGTATCATTTCAATCCGGATGGTCTGGTGGACAAGTAGATGCAACGTTGCAGATAAATCTGCGGACAAGGAGGTAGTGATATGTCGACGATAAGAAATATAACTATTTTTGGGATTCTTTTTTGCGTATTTGCGTT
Organism: Desulfobacterales bacterium; assembly: GCA_046484425.1. GTDB lineage: Bacteria > Desulfobacterota > Desulfobacteria > Desulfobacterales > UBA11574 > UBA11574. The sequence continues at coordinate 23,164 of JAWOIY010000197.1, forward strand.
CTTTTCCACCATAGGTCTCGCAAATGAAGCAAATACGACCTGGCAGGTCATCACACATGTTGATAAAGTTCTCAAAGAAAATCCTTTGCCGGTTGACCAGAAATCCCAGCTAATCAAGATAGCGGAAGATGATACAATAAGTTCTTTTGTTGTTAGGATGATGCCGGGCGCTGAATTAGGGCCGCATTATCACGAAAGCCATGATGAAATTGAATATGTAATCAGTGGTACTGGACAGTTGCTGGTTAATGATAAATGGGTCGACATTAAACCAGGAAGTATTCATTTCAACCCGATGCGCAAAGTCCATGCTGCAAGAAATACCGGCAATGAGCCATTGATAGTCTTAATAGCTTTCACTCCGGCAATGAAAGTGACAGATCGGCATTTCTTAAAATAATCGTATCTGTTTGCAAAAAAACAAGGCTGCCCTTGATTTACCTCAAGGCAGCCTTGATATCTGTATCGGATAAAATAATAAGGGAAGTCTTTTTTCCGCTAAATTAAGCGGTTTGCTTTACCAAGTCCAATGTATCTATATGTCCACCCAAATATCAGCTTCGTTGCCGCAATGACTGCAAACAGCCTGTCCTTTTACTTTTTCTTTTTGAGGTTCGACGGTGTGTTCGGTGTGGGTTTGAATAGAGGATTTTTCGGTTTTATCCTTACCTTCTTCCAGTGAACACGTAATCATCATCTCGGCTTCGTTACCGCAATTTTCACATCGACAAACCTGCTTAAACCTTTTTTCTGCCATATTTTATTTCCTTATTGATATATGAATTTGAGAAACATGTGCAGACAAAAACGAATACGTTATTATCTTGCTGCGTGATGTTATTTTTTGTTATCATCTTTGACTTCTTCGAAATCGGCATCAACCACATCGTCATCCGGTGTGGAAGGACCGGGCTGTTCCGGGCCTCCTGCGCCGGCCTGCTGCCGGGCGTCTTTTTGTGAAGCCTGCTGATACATGGCTTCGGCCAGTTTATGAGAGGCCTGCGTTAATTCCTCGCTCAATCGTCTGATTTCCTGGACGTCATCTCCTTCCATGGCCTTTTTAAGAGGTTCAATCACTGCTTCGACTTTGCTCTTGGTTGCGGCATCAACTTTATCGCCAAGATCTTTGATCGATTTTTCTGTGGAATAGATCAACGCGTCGGCATGGTTGCGGGCGTCGACCAATTCCCGCTTCTTTTTATCCTCTTCAGCATGAAGTTCGGCATCTTTTATTAGGTTGTCGATTTCTTCTTTGGATAACCCGCTTGAGGCTGTTATCTGGATAGATTGCTCTTTGCTGGTGGCCATATCTTTGGCAGACACATTCACGATTCCATTGGCGTCGATGTCGAACGTGACTTCAATTTGTGGTATGCCTCTGGGTGCCGGCGGTATTCCGACGAGTTCGAATCGACCTAACGTCTTGTTTCCGCCGGCCATTTCGCGCTCGCCTTGAAGCACATGGATGGAAACGGCCGGCTGGTTGTCTGCTGCAGTTGAAAAAATCTGACTCTTTTTTGTCGGAATGGTTGTATTTTTTTCGATAAGCCGGGTCATGACCCCGCCCAGTGTTTCGATCCCCAACGAGAGGGGGGTTACGTCCAGAAGAAGCACATCTTTTACGTCTCCCTTCAAAACTCCGCCCTGAATAGCTGCACCGATGGCTACAACCTCGTCGGGGTTAACACCTTTATGGGGTTCTTTGCCGAAGAGTTTTTTGACGCGTTCCTGGACCGCCGGCATACGGGTCATGCCGCCGACAAGAATCACCTCATCGATGTTTTTGGGTGTCATGTTTGCATCTTTAAGCGCGATTCGGCAGGGCTGTTCCAGCTTGTCAAGGAGGTCACTGACAAGCCCTTCGAGTTTGGCTCTGGTTATCTTAATATTGAGATGTTTGGGGCCTGAGGCATCGGCGGTAATAAAGGGAAGGTTAACATCTGTTTCCAAAGAGGTCGAGAGCTCCATTTTTGCTTTTTCGGCAGCCTCTTTCAGCCGCTGCAAAGCCATTTTGTCGTTCCGTATATCGATTCCCTGATCTTTTCTGAATTCAGTTGCAAGGTAATCGATAAGCCGGAGATCGAAGTCTTCACCGCCAAGATGGGTATCGCCATTTGTTGCCTTAACCTCGAAAACGCCTTCACCGATTTCAAGAATGGATATGTCAAAGGTACCGCCACCCAGGTCAAATACCGCTATTTTTTCCTCTTTTTTTCTGTCCATCCCATATGCCAGAGATGCGGCGGTTGGTTCATTGATAATCCTGAGTACGTTGAGTCCTGCAATCTTCCCGGCGTCTTTGGTTGCCTGACGCTGACTGTCATCAAAATAGGCGGGCACTGTTACAACTGCATCTGTCACCTTTTCGCCAAGATATTCTTCAGCGGTATGCTTGATGTTGGCTAAAATAAAGGACGATATCTCCGCCGGGCTGTTACGTTTTCCCCTAAGATTTATGCGCACATCACCATTGCTGGCCTCTTCAATTTTGTAAGGGAGTATTTTGATATCATTCTGAACTTCTTTTGAACGGTATTTTCGGCCGATAAGCCTTTTCACTGCAAAGACCGTATTCTCAGGATTGGTAATGGCCTGGCGTTTTGCAATTTGACCGACCAATCTTTCCCCGCTGTCTGAAATGGCAACGATGGAAGGCGTTGTGCGTCCTCCTTCGGGATTTGTAATGACCTTTGCTTCACCACCTTCCATCACCGCCACACAGGAATTTGTGGTGCCCAAATCGATTCCAATGACTTTACCCATTTGTTGTCCTCCTAATTTAAAATGATCTATATGTCCTATTCATTTTCTTTTTTCTGCGTCGAGTTTTCGCGGTTCTCAGGTTTCGCTATTTTTTTGGATACCACAACCATGGCAGGTCTAAGGAGCCTGTCGTGAATCATATATCCTTTTTGTAGCTCTTTTGATACAGTATTTTCAGGAAACGTATCCGTCTCTTCCTGCATCACCGCCTGATGTAAACTCGGGTCAAAAGTATTTCCCGTAGATTCAAATCGTTTTATACCGAATTGCTCAAAGACTTTGAGAATTTCTTTGAGGGTCATATTGACCCCTTCCACCATTGAATTGTTGACGCCTTTGTCAGTACTTGAAGATTCTATAGCGCGATCTAAATTATCGACCACCGGAAGCATGGCCTTTACAAAGCTTTCATTGGCAAATTTTTTGAAATCATCCATTTCGCGAGCAGCCCGCTTTTTATAATTTTCAAACTCCGCAGCCAGCCGCAACAGCCGATCATGATTCTCTGCGGCCTCCCTTTTCAGAGATTCTACCGTTTCTTCCATTTCTTGGAGGGGATCTGTGGGTTTAGGGGTATCGTCTCCATTCAAATCTTTTTTATTGTCAGTCGTATCTTCTTTGCCGGTTTCTTTGGCATCCGTTTGAATTTTGACTTGCTTATTTTTTCCCATCAGCGATTTTTTCTCCTGATTTTTTTGTATATCTTCCAGTTAGCTTTAACGTCTCGGACCCATGTAACAATATCGCTAAAAAAATAAGACGGCCTGCAATATTGTCAAGCCGGAAATAGGAATTTTATATTATAGGTTCAAGAATTTAGAGAACAGGAAAGCAATATCGAAAATAATGGGGGAAAGTCGGTTGTGCACCCGCTGTCGAATTCTTACTGAAATTTAACAAGCCAATAAATTGACCGGGATCAATCCACGACACGGACCGCATTACTTATCGCTGCTTCCTTCCGGATCTGACGAGGTTCGTAACCGTCCGTTGCGCGGTGGCCGATCAGATTGGCTTATAGGTCTCCAGATTCAAACCCTTCAGAGGGAATTCAGCCCCGCATAAAGCGGATTTCGGGAATAGGGCACCGCTAGCTCCCCGCCTAGCACAACCATTATTTAAGGTATAATTGATTATAAAATTTATCAAGGTAAAAAACTCGGCTTTCGAATTCAGAAAAGCGTTGAACCCAAATTATCATTATAAAATAGGAACCTTCCGTTTTTTATTGACAATGAGAGTGCCCTATATCATAATTTTAACAGAAAAACAATCAACAACATACTGATATTTCAGATTATAATTAAATGGCGAATTTGTGCTGATTCCCACGCTGTTATACGTTTTCATGAATACGGGTAACCAGAATGACAGGATATCGGGTCATGCAGGTACGAGTAGGTCCGCATCACATTTTTTAAAATATAACGTTATATTAAATACTTATTATAGTTTGTTGGAAATAACCATTACAGTAACTTTCAGTTCAGGCTTTAGCCGAATATATGGATGCAATATTTGAGCAATAAATTATTTCAAACTGTTGAAAAAACCATTACAACTTATGAAATGCTTAAACCGAAACATTCGGTTGTTATTGGTGTATCCGGTGGCCCCGATTCAGTCGCTCTTCTTCATATCCTGCTTGCATTAGCACCCCGCTTATCTCTCAGGCTGGGAGTTGCTCATTTGAATCACTGCCTCCGTCGGATTGATTCAGATAATGATGCCCAGTTCGTTGAAACCCTCGCTAGAAAGTTTAATTTGCCCTGTTATATTCAAAAAAAAAATGTCCGTAACTATCAGATAAAAAACAGGCTTTCTTTGGAAGAAGCTGCCCGGAGCGTTCGATACACTTTTTTAAACACTGTCGCAAAAACAAAAGGTTACAACAAAATTGCACTTGGACATCATTCTGATGATAATGCGGAACTCGTTTTGATGAATCTTTTTCGAGGAAGCGGAACACTGGGTCTTTCAGGCATACCTCCGGTAAGAGGCGATAAAATAATCCGGCCGCTGATACAGGTAAGCCGATCCGAACTTATCGAATTTTTAATTCAAAACAATTTGAAGTATGTTTCTGACGCATCCAACGAGGACACAAGGTATCTCAGGAATAGAGTGCGTCATAACTTAATTCCGATGTTAAAAACAGCATACAATCCGAAAATTTCTGAAACACTGAACCGGCTTTCGTCAATAATAAAATCTGAAGAGGAATGGCTTGAAGTTGTTGTGAATCCTTTTTTTGAAAAAGCCGTATTCCATGTTCAGGAAGATCATATCGCCCTTTCTATTCATATGGTTAATCGATACCACGTAGCATTACAACGCCGGATCATAAGAATGGCAATTGAAAAAATAAAGGGGAATTTAAGGCGTATTCGTTTTGTAAACATCGATTCTGTAATTGGTCTTTTGGGGAATAGTCAGACCTGCGGGAATATAGACCTCCCTGATGGTATCCGTATCCAAAAAAAACGAGACAATCTCGATATTTTCCGAGAAAAAAACGCTTTATGTGATCTAAAGTTAAAATCCGAGTCTTCAGATACGTTAACTTTTGAATGTAAAATAGAAGGCCCCGATTCTGTCTTCATAAAAGAAATCCGAGCGCATATTAAATTTACTGAGATGAGTATCGAAAATGTGCCGGATTATCGTTATACTGGACAATACACTAATTTATTTGATAAGGACATCTTAAACTTTCCGATGGTCCTGAGGAACTTTCGGCCTGGAGACGCTTTTAAGCCACTCGGTGCGGGGGGAACACAAAAGCTAAAAAAATATTTTATTGACAAAAAAGTGCCGCGAAATGAACGGATAAAATGTCCCATCCTGCTGAGCGGCGGTAAAATCATTTGGGTGGTAGGCCATAGAATAGATGAATCTGTTAAGATTAGGCCTTCAACCAGAAATGTACTGAAAGTGGAACTTTTGCTTGCCTAATTAACAATGATGATTAATATTATGCTATCATTAAATGTCTTCTAAGGAGGGGGTTAAGTCTTTTGAATCCTTTTTACAAAAATCTGGCTCTATGGATAGTCATCACGCTGATGATGATTATGCTTTATAATCTTTTTAATCAACAGCACCTGTCTGAAACGAACATCAGTTATACTGAATTTCTTGCCATGGTGGAGGGTGAGCGAGTTGCTGATGTCGTTATACAGGGACAAGAACTCTTTGTCACCGATGCCAATCGCAATCGCTTCAAGGTATATGCTCCCCAGGATAATGATTTGATAAAAATTCTCAGGGAGAAGGGCGTTACCATTAATGCGAAACCTGAAAGCGAATCTCCGTGGTACATGTCTATCCTTGTTTCATGGTTTCCGATGATCGTATTGATCGGCGTTTGGATATTTTTTATGCGTCAGATGCAGGCCGGAGGCGGAAAAGCCATGTCTTTCGGTAAAAGCCGGGCTCGTCTGCAATCTGATCAATCAAAAAAAGTTACGTTTGAAGACGTTGCCGGTATCGATGAAGCCAAAGAAGAGCTTGGCGAAATTATCGAGTTTTTAAGAGAACCAAAAAAGTTCACCCGTCTTGGGGGAAGGATACCAAAAGGTGTGCTTCTCATGGGATCTCCCGGAACAGGCAAAACACTTCTTGCACGTGCGATCGCAGGTGAGGCGGATGTTCCTTTTTTTCATATCAGTGGTTCGGATTTCGTAGAAATGTTTGTCGGCGTGGGGGCATCGCGCGTCAGGGATCTTTTTGTTCAGGGTAAAAAGAATGCGCCCTGTATTATTTTTATTGATGAAATTGATGCCGTGGGAAGACATAGAGGTGCCGGTCTCGGAGGAGGACATGACGAAAGAGAACAGACCTTAAATCAGCTATTGGTTGAGATGGACGGGTTTGAATCCAATGAGGGTGTGATCCTTATTTCCGCCACGAACCGTCCTGATGTACTTGACCCGGCACTCTTACGTCCCGGACGTTTTGATCGACAGGTGGTTGTCCCACTGCCGGACATCTTGGGACGCGAAAAAATTCTTAAAGTTCATTTAAAGAAAACGCCGATTGCACCTGATGTAAATCCTACAGTACTGGCAAAGGGAACCCCCGGATTTTCAGGTGCTGATTTGGAAAACCTTGTCAATGAGGCGGCGCTTCTGGGTGCCAAAAGGGATAAAGAAAAGGTTGATATGTCCGATCTGGAGGATGCCAAAGATAAAGTTTACATGGGATTGGAACGCAAGTCTAAAGTCATCAGAGAAGAAGACAGAAAGACCACGGCATACCATGAAGCCGGGCATGCTCTTGTCGCACGCTTTTTACCTGGAACAGATGCCGTCAACAAGATCACGATTATCCCTCGAGGACGAGCCGCCGGTATCACCTGGTTCTTGCCCGAAGAGAGTGATTTTAAGTATAAGGATCAGCTGGAAAGCGAGTTGTCCATTGCTTTTGGGGGACGGGTTGCCGAAGAAATCGTTTTTAACCGTATCAGTACCGGTGCTTCTAACGATATTAAACGGGCAACCGATATTGCACAAAAGATGATACGCAATTGGGGTATGAGTGATGAGCTTGGGCCGCTTTCATATTCCAAAGAAGAAGACCACATTTTCCTTGGGAGAGAGATCGCCCAACACAGGGATTATTCTGAAGAAACGGCAAGAAAAATTGATTATGAAATCGATAAGTTGATTGAGAAAGCGTATCAACGCGCCGAAGAAATCTTAAAAGAAAACCTGGATATTCTTCATGCATTAGCAGATCGTCTGCTTGAAAAAGAAACCGTATTGGGAAATGAGCTTGATCAACTCATACTTTCCATGAAACCGGGATTTGAGTTTCCATCAAGGACGCAAGCAAGCGAGAAAACGAGAAAAGAAAGTCAGACAGATGTAAACGCAGCAAAAAAGAAAGCTGAAGAAGAACCTGAAAACGGTCCAGAGACGTCTTAAACTCAATTTTTTGTTTTAGGTCGTTCCTTAATGAACCCTAAAAGGATGCGGACTCCTCGAGGCAGTTCAGATCCGATGTGAAGCCTCCCCGCCCTAAAGGACAGGGCTTGCGGGGACAGGCCGGTCAATTTTCGACGTCCAAATCTCAAAAATTGCTCGGTTGATCATCAGGTTCGGCCTTGGACATTTCTATACCAACAAATCTTACCGACCAACATATAAGTACCTATCGAAATTGAAAGCATATAACCTTGTCTGGGATAGATACAGCCTCGATTTGGGTAAACGCACCTGTATTATGGGTGTATTGAATGTGACACCCGATTCATTTTCGGACGCCGGAAAATTTTTCACATTCGATGATGCTGTTGCTCAGGGGTATCAGTTGTTTAAAGACGGTGCCGACATCCTGGATATCGGAGGGGAATCTACACGGCCATTTTCAGATCAGGTGTCCAAAGAAGAAGAAATTGAGCGGGTGGTTCCAATTATTGAAAGGCTTTCAAAGCGCATATCGATTCCTATTTCCATTGATACAACCAAAGCCGGTGTGGCCGAACAGGCCATCAAGGCTGGAGCTTCAATGATAAATGATGTCTCATCTCTCCGTTTCGATCCAAAAATAGCAGATGTTGCGGTTCATTACGGGGTTCCTGTTATTTTGATGCATATGCTTGGAAATCCAAAAATAATGCAGGTTGAACCCAAGTATGATGACCTTATCCCAGAAATAAAAGCATTCCTTGAAAATGCAATAGACCGGGCTGAAAATAGAGGGGTCTCAAGATCAAAAATCATCATTGATCCGGGAATTGGTTTTGGAAAGACTTTTGGCCATAATCTTTTATTGATCCAGCGATTGCATGAGTTTAATACTTTGAATGTCCCCATCCTGATCGGAACTTCAAGAAAAGCGTTTATTCGAAATATCCTTAAAAATAAAACCGATAAAGATATCGATCCGGACTCGACGATTGTTGAAACCGGCACCCAGGCTTCAGTAGCTGCTGCTGTTTTGAATGGAGCCCATATTGTCAGGGTGCATGATGTTGCCAATACACGTGTAACTGTAAAAATAATAGATGCCGTAAAAAATGCCCACAATTTATTATAGGCCATGGCCCTGCCGGTTAAAACCACTCTGATTGATGCAAAACCTGAAGTATTTAAAGTTAGGATTGTTGATCCCAGAAAAAATCGTAAGAAAAGGATTTCATAATATGCTCCTGGTTATTGATGTCGGTAATACAAATACGGTGATCGGTGTTTACGACGGGAGACACCTCGTTCAAAATTGGCGAATACGAACTGAGCGACGTACCACGGAAGATGAGTTTAACATTCTTGCCGCCAATCTTTTTTCCGGTGGCAATATCAACTCCAAAAATATCCAAAAGACCATTATTTCCTGCGTGGTTCCACCCATGGTCACCATTCTTGATTCTTTCTGTCGCAAATATCTTGGACATGCACCCATTTGGGTGGATGCCGAGTCCGCTCCTAAGTTGCCGATACAATACAAAAATCCGTCAGAAGTCGGGGCAGATAGGATTGTTAATGCGGTTGCAGCCTTTCACAAATACCAGTCCAGTTTAATCGTAATCGATTTTGGAACAGCAACAACATTTGATGCTATTTCTGAAAAGGGAGAATACTTGGGTGGTGCGATAAGCCCCGGTATCATGATTTCTTCTGAAGCACTTTTTATGAAGGCATCGAAACTCCCCAGGGTCGAAATCTTTATTCCACCGAAAAGCGTTATCGGCAAAGATACTGCGAGCAGCATAAAGGCTGGTATTATTTACGGATATGCAGGTCTTGTAGATGGAATGGTCAAACGTATGAGGGCCGAGATGGGAACGAATCCAAAGATTATCGCTACGGGGGGTCTTGCAGACCTCATTTGCCGGGTGTCTGAAACCATAGAGGTTGTCGAACCGGATTTAACCCTTGAGGGATTGCGAATTATCAGCAACAGTATGCAGCCCTAATTGAATGAAAACCGAATATTAATCAAGCTCCATGGTTGATTCGAATCTTTCAATTTGGGAAATAATGTCATTTCTTTCATCTTCATTCAAATCTTCGTTTTGAAGACGTTGCCTGAGGCTCAATAGTATCATTTCAGTTCTATATTCAGCGCAAGTATATTTCATCGGTTTCCGGTGTTATACAGGATTTTCGTGTAATCCAACCAAACCTTTCATCAGGCTAAACTCTGCCGGTTTTGATAAGGGCCCGCTTGAAAACTCGATAGAAAGCGTCATGATCGGAGATACCCCGTCTTAGAATCTTTTCTATATCATCAATGTTTTTCAGATTGACGATCAGGTTAACGCTTTTGTTAAATGCAGCCATATTGTCCATGGTACGAAAGCGGTCGGTTATGAGGGTCACAAATATATTTCTCCGGATGGCCATATTGAGGCGGTTCAAATAGTTGAGGACAGGGTTCATATCCGGATTTTGGGTGCCGAATCGCTCGCTTAGCACCACCATGTCAAATACGTGAAATCGCATTTGCTTGAGAGCATCTTTGGCCAACTTGGGTGCCGTGATATGGTATTCCATATTAAAAAGAGCGGTTTTGATCTTTGCTTGAATGGCAGGGTCGAATTCACATAAAAGGGCTGTTTCCACTCCCTCTTCCAAGAAATCAAAAGGTTTATCAGAGGCATCGTATGTGTCGGCATCGACTTCGTCAATGATTGTTTTTTCCTTTTCGAGGTTGGATATTTCGGATGACTCCGAAGCCTGATCCGACGAAGAGGGTGTGTTTGAACGGGTATCTACGACGACTTTCGTGTTGCACTTCGGGCAGGACAGTGAAAAAATTTGCCCCTTGGGAACCTTTTCATCCGGAATGTTAAACTTGCTCCGGCAATTTTCGCATGAAACTTTCATTATCTTTTGCCTCTAATTTGTACTTCTTTGACAGACCTAAAAAAGCCCCGATTAGCTCCAGGTCTTGCCGTATTCGATATCTACTTTCAAATCTTTGATATCTGTTGTGGATTCGCCTCGAGCGCTTTTAATGGCGTCCATTCCCCGGCTCATGACGTTTTTTCGAGATGCATAAGCCATAGCAGTTTCTTGGGTCACAAGGCCTTTTTCCCACAACCCCAAGATATAATCGTCGAAGGTTATCATCCCAAATGCTTTTCCAGCCTGGATAATTTCATAAAAAGTTTTACCTTCTGACTCTCCATGCAGGATTGAATCTTTAACTCGAAGATTGGTGCGCAGGATCTCAAATGCCGCAATCCGGCCGCCACCCACTTTGGGAAGAAGCCTCTGGCAAACGATCCATCGTATCGAATCGGCGATTCGAGTGCGTATCTGATGTTCTTCATCCGTGTGGAACATGCCGAGGATTCGGTTGATTGTCTGCCCGGCATCCAGCGTGTGCAGCGTACTTAAGACCAGATGGCCGGTTTCAGCCGCACTCAGACCGATTTCCAGCGATTCCCTGTCGCGCATTTCGCCCACCAGGATCACTTTGGGTGCTTGCCGGAGCGCTGCCCTCAGACCAGTGGAAAAGGCATCGAAATCCTCTCCCAGTTCCCGCTGATTAAACGTGGCTTTTTTGTGTGGATGATCATACTCTACCGGATCTTCAAGGGTCACAATATGAACCGATCTAATATCGTTTATCTCGTTGAGAATGGCGGCCAGCGAAGTTGATTTCCCGCTCCCGGTGGCACCTGTGATCAGCACGAATCCGTTTTTTTCTTCAGCCATTTGATAAAAGGAATCCGGAAGTCCCAATTCCTGACAGGTTGGGATTTTGGGAGCCAGCCTTCGCAAGACAATGGAATAATTCCCCCGTTGGGAAAAAATGTTGACTCTAAAACGGGCCTTACCGGGAAGCTCGTAAGAGGAATCGCATGATCCCTCAATCAAAAGTGTTTCTGTGTGCCTCCGGCTCTGGTTGATCAGGTTAAGCGCAAAAATTTCAGCCTGAAAAGGTGTGATTTCTTGAAATGGAGGATCAAGGTCTACAACGGCAAGATCACCCGAAGTCTCGACCTGAAATGGTTTTCCCACGGTGATATTCAGATCTGAAACATTGTCATAGGCATCGAGCATTCTCGCCAGAAGATGATCAATTTCCTGTTTTTTCAAAATATGACCTCATGATTTTTTAGGCTTCGGTAAAGTCGACAGGCGGACTTTTTATAAAAGGCCTGAATTTTCCTTTGTCATTGGCTTTAAGATAGGCGTCATCAGCGCTTATCCAACCTTTTTGGAGCAATTCCATGATGGCATCATCCAAAAGCTGCATGCCGTATTTTTTTCCTGTTTGAATGACTGAAGGAATTTGATGGGTTTTCCCTTCGCGAATAAGGTTTCGGGCTGCCGGCGTTGCAATTAAAATTTCGAGGGCAACGCAAAGCCCTTTTCGATCTATTCTTTTGAACAAAACCTGCGAGATCACCGCCCGAATTCCATCAGCCAAGGTTGAACGAATCTGTGTCTGTTCGGTTGCAGGGAAGACCTCGATGATGCGGTCGATGGTTTTCGGTGCGCTCATGGTATGAAGGGTAGCAAAAACGAGGTGTCCGGTGGATGCGGCTTCTATGGCCAGCGATATGGTTTCAAGGTCCCTCATTTCACCGACCAGAATAATATCCGGGTCTTCTCTCAAGGCGCCCCTTAACGCCGCACTGAAAGTTCGGGTGTGGAGCCCAACTTCGCGATGGTTTACAATACACCCCTGGCTTTGGTGAACAAATTCGATGGGATCTTCGATTGTGATGATATGATCCTTTCGGGTACGGTTGGCAACATCGACGATTGCGGCCAAAGTCGTTGACTTGCCGCTTCCAGTTGGTCCTGTAACGAGAACCAGCCCCCTGGGAAGTGACGCGAGTTTGGATATTACATTCGGAAGACCCAGCTGTTCGGCGGTCATTATGCTCTCGGGAATTTGTCTGAAAACTGCGCCACAGCCATTTTTTTGCATAAAGAAATTTGAACGGTATCTGGCGATTCCCGGTATTTCATACCCGAAATCGATGTCACCTGTTTCCTCAAATTCCTTAATTTTCGTTTCGGGTGCAATTTCATAGAGCATTGCTTTCAGTTCATCATTATCCAGAATCTTATACTTGATCCTTTCCATGTCACCCCTAATTCGGAGTGCGGGCGGTAGCCCGGATACAAGATGGAGATCCGAGGCACCCTGCTCATGCATCAATTTAAAAAACGCATCAATTTTAGCCATGTTTTTTTACCAACTCATTCGGATTGTTTAAAAAGTTTTAGTTTGCCGTCTTCTTCTTCCCTGAGTCTGGATTCCTCTTTTCCGATATCAAGGAGTTTGGAATGACCTTCGATAATCGAGCGGATCTGAACCTCGATCTGTGATCGCTGTCTCTTCAATTCAGCAATATCTTCATGGAGTTGAGAAAGTCTGTTTTGCGCCCTACTAAGAATTTTTTCTGCTTTAACCTCAGCTTCAGCCACGACCAATTCAGCTGATTTTCGGGCATTTTGTTTCATCTGCTCCAAAACTTTCTGAGAATTCAGCATGGCGTGCTTAAAACTTTCCTCGCGCTCCTTATATCCCTGGGCCTCGATCTGAAGCCGTTTGATTTCTTGACCCAAGCGGTTATTTTCGTTTTGCAGCGATTCGAAAGCATCCGCCATCTGTTCAAGAAATGTATCTACCTCTCGAACGTCAAAACCTCTGAACCGGGTTTTAAATTGCTGTTGCTGAATATCAAGGGGTGTCATTTTCATAAACTATCACCTGCTTTTTTCTATTACATAAAAGTTGTGGACAGTCTCAACAGGCTGTTAACGACAAAATTTTGCAAAAATATCAGAATAAGAATGACAATGATCGGTGAAAAATCGATGCCGCCAAAGCTAACCGGAATTTTCGATCGGATCCGGTATAACACCGGTTCTGTAATATTATGGATAAAGCGGACAATGGGATTATACGGATCCGGGTTTACCCATGAAAGAACCGCCCGTGCGATCACAATCCACATATAAAAAGTGAGTACATAATGAAGAATTATTGCAACAGCCTTTATGAAATTGCCAATGATGAACATTTTGCCTCTTGTTCTTTCGTTTTATTATTTTGTTAAAAATTAATGATATATTGAAAATAAGTCAAGATATTTCAGGCAAAATCGTTGACACATCAAATAATCTAACGATAAAAATCTATTTTAGCTTTTGGATCTTATTGGGTTTCATCGGATTCGGAGTATTTCAATACAATGGGTTTAACCCGAGATCCGTTTGTTCCGGAATCCATTTTATATCGACCAACTCGTTTTTAAGATTAAGCAATTATTGTGCCAATACGTATAGGTTGGATTATTTTAAAACTTGAAGGGGGATAGAATTCATGTTAAAAGACAAAAAAATCAGTATTATCGGATCGGGAAATATGGGAGAAGCGCTTGTCAGCGGACTTATTGCTTCTGGATCATCCAAACCGGAAAATATTATCTGCACGGATGTTCGGGAAAATAGACTGAAATCCGTCAAAGAAAAATATGGTATAATTACGTTTACAGAAAACATAAAAGCTGTAGAGGCTTCTGATATTATTATCTATGCGGTAAAGCCCCAGATCATCGCATCCGTATTAAAAGAAACCGCTTCCAGCCTGGACATGACCAAGCTGATCATTTCTATCGCTGCCGGTGTGCCGTTAGCTGCCATCGAATCTTGTCTTAAAAAAGAATTACGTCTTATTCGCGTTATGCCTAACATTGCTGCCTTTGTTAGAGAGAGCGCGTCGGTTGTTGCGGCCGGGAACCATGCTACAAAGGAGGACATTGATCTCTCTATGGCAATTTTTAACTCCATGGGTAAAAGCATCTTTCTGAAAGAAAATATTCTCATGGATGCCATTACAGGCTTAAGCGGCAGCGGACCCGCATATATCTTTTTAATTGTTGATGCCATGGCAGATGCCGGTGTCAAGGTCGGACTGTCAAGGGAAGATGCCCTTTTTCTCTCAACCCAAACGGTGTTGGGAGCTGCAAAATTGTTGATGGAGACCAAAGAACATCCGGCCAGACTTAAGGATATGGTCACATCTCCGGGTGGAACGGCAATTGCCGGGATTCATACACTTGAGAAAGGAGGGCTTCGAACCACCCTAATCAATGCAGTGGAAGTTGCTACCCAGCGTTCCAAAGAACTGGGGGAAATTGTTATACGGAATTTTGCCGATAGCGGTTGTTAACGAGTAAGGACGGATAAGCATGTCTCAAAGCCTTATTTAAAAAGACACTGATTCCCGATAACTTTGAAGTGTTTCTGATATCCCTGATCGCAGGGGGATAACCAAATATTCACAATATTGTAAGAGTTTAGCCTTTTGAAAATGAATTGCTCCAGGTATGCTTAAATTTTTTCTGAAAGAACTCGTAGATAACGGCTTGTAATGAAAAAACCGGATTTAGCTTCTGAGAATGGTTTTGGTTTTAAGGCTATATGATCGCATTCAAGCTAATCCGGAATGGTTTTTTCATAACGAGCCGTAATCCACTCAAACAGCTTCCAGTAAAAATCTAAGAACACCTGAAGCTTCCTAAAAACAGACTTGTTTCTAAAATCTAAACAGTTACAAAATATTATGTTCATCGAAACCGTATCTTTTTCCGCAGCTTTTATTGCCGGTCTTCTGTCTTTTTTATCTCCCTGCGTGTTGCCGCTAATACCTGCATACTTTTCCTTTATTACGGGATATTCATTAGAAGAACTGACAGGAGGATGTAATGAAAAAATCCGAAAGAAAGTGATTCTTTCAACATGTTTATTTGTTGTTGGGTTTTCCCTGGTCTTCGTTTCTATGGGTGCTTCAGCTTCATATCTCGGCGGCTTGATGTATACGTATAAAAAATTCATAAGGATAATCGGTGGTTTTTTGATTATCATTCTTGGGATCCATTTAACCGGATTCATCCGCATACCAGGCCTGGATTTCGAAAAGCGAATTAGTGTGGAGAAGAAACCCTTGCATTTTTTAGGAACACTTTTAATCGGAATGGCCTTTGCCGCCGGATGGACCCCCTGTATAGGGCCTTTACTCGGATCCATCCTCATTATAGCCGGTAACCAGGAAACCGTGTGGCAGGGAATTGTGCTTCTTGGCGTCTATTCAACCGGACTCGCCCTCCCTTTTATAGTTGTGTCTATTTTTATCAACTTTCTATTAATTTTTATTAAAAAGGCTTCAAAAGTTTTAAAATATGTTAATATTGTCGCCGGTGTCGTTTTGATTATTGTGGGCCTGATCCTTGTGAGCAACAAACTATATGTGTTCTCCGGGTAACCCGTTTTTCTTACAACTCCCCTTTTATGATGGATTCGTTTAGATTTCGGGCCTGCCTTCCTTTCAATCAAAACTACTTGCCATTTATCAAGGTATTCGCTATTAAATAGTTTTATTATCCGTTGAAGTTATTTGTAAAAAACGCCGGTTTTTTGAATTTTAATGATGACTTTGTCCAAATGAATTCACTTTCAAAGTACCCAATACTTTTTTAAAGGCGAAAAAAACGAACGGGTTGCAATACAGCTAAAATGAATATGGTGCCATTTATAAATCGGAAATCATTGGCGTTGCTTTTTGGCCTAATTTTTTTTGTTCAGAGTTTGGCCTTTGCTCAGAATGCAATGTTAACCAATATTATTGTTACCAACACGCGGGATGATCTCCTCGTTTATCTTAAGGTTGAAGGTGCTTTCATAGAGAAGATGAAAAAGGCGATTTTAAGCGGGGTTCCTACGACCTTTTCATTTTACATAAGCTTTTACCAGGCTCGCAATTTTTGGTTTGACAACAAGGTAGAGGATATAAAGGTTACAAATACGATCAAATACGATAATCTGAAAGAAGAGTTTATTGTAAATCGTTCATGGGAAAAAAGCGGACCACAGGTGACACGATCTTTCGACGAGGCTCAGAATTTAATGAAAGAAGTTGACAGCTTGAAAGTTGTCCCTCTGAAGCAGCTTGAGAAAGGAGGACATTATCAAATAAGAGCCAAAGCCAAACTGAGCAAAGTAACCCTCCCTTTTTATCTGCATTACGTCTTCTTTTTTGTTTCTCTCTGGGACTTTGAAACCGATTGGTACACTGTAGACTTCGTTTATTAAAAGAAACGGTTAAAATGACCAACAACAGATATAAAAAGCCAGTATCTTTTATTTCAGAAGAAGAGATGAAAAGACGAAAACGCGAAGTCATTATTAGCGTTGTAATCGTTGCTGTGGTTGCTTTGCTGACATTTGCCGAAAACAGGATCATCCATTTTGGCGCCGGCATCCCCGTTTCCAATACGATCCTGATGTTTATATTGATAAACATCAATTTGCTATTGCTGATCTTGTTAATATTTCTTGTATTCAGAAATTTGGTAAAATTACTATTTGATCGAAAACGAAAAGTCATGGGGACAAAGCTACGAACGAGACTCGTCGTGGCTTTCATAGCGCTTTCACTTTTGCCGACCATTGTGCTTTTTTTCTTTTCCATTAATTTTATCACAACGAGCATTGAATTCTGGTTTAACGTTCCGGTTGAACAGGCTCTTGAGAATTCATTAAATGTAGGACGAAGTTTATATTGGCATTCCGAAGAGAGCAGCCGTTTTTTTATGGAAAAAATTTCGTATCAGATAACAACAAAGGGACTTTTAGATGCCAAAAATTTAAAATCCCTTTCTCGTTATATACAGGTGGTTCAACGTGAGTTTAATTTTAATGCCATAGAAATTTATACGAATAAAGCGGATCGAATCACATTTGCCCTTGCTTCGGAACTGGAAGACAAACCCTTTGGCGTTCTTTCTGCTGATATTCTTCAAAAAGAAATACCGCAAAAAGGTGTTAGAACGGTTTCTGAAATCATACCTTCAGGCGAACTCATCAGAACCATCGGAACCGTTCCCTTTGGATCAAAGCCTACTAACTCAGAAGCCTTTATTGTGTTAGCCCGGCTGATGGCTCCGGATCTTGCGAACAGCATGTCATCCATTTCAAGAGGTTTTGAAGAATACCAGCAGATAAAGCTTCTAAAAACACCGATTCAGGTTACCTATTACATTACTCTCTCGATTGTGGCCTTATTGGTAATATTCTGTTCGGTATGGTTTGGTTTCTACATGGCAAAAACGATCACGATACCGATTCGAGTGCTTGCTGAAGGAATCAGAAGAGTCAAAGAAGGAGATTTGAGTGTTAATGTCCCCATGGTCGCTGATGATGAAATCGGAAGTCTTGTCGATTCATTTAACAAAATGACTAAAGATTTGCGAATTGGCAGAGATCAACTCGAGCTCTCTGCTCGTCTGCTTCAAGAACAGAATATTGAGATCGAAAATAGAAGACAATACATGGAAATTGTGTTGAAGAATGTTTCCGCCGGGGTTATCACGCTTGACTCCGGCGGATTTATCTCTACGATGAACAAGTCGGCGGAGAAGATGCTGAATCTTAAATCAGAAGATATCCTCCATAAAAGCTATAAAAAACTTCTTGACGGATCGCTTTTAGAGCTTGCCGAAGAAGTCATGGATAATCTTAGAATATCACGGAATGATGCCGTTGAATTGCCGTTAAAGCTGACCATAGATGGAAGGCCGATGAGTTTTATCATGCATGTAAATGCACTTAAAGACGATGCGGACCGACACATGGGTATTGTTATGGTATTTGATGATCTGACCGAACTCGAAAAGGCCCAGCGAATGGCGGCCTGGCGTGAAGTCGCTCGCAGAATTGCACATGAAGTAAAAAATCCATTAACACCGATATCGCTTTCGGCCCAGCGTCTTAAAAGAAAATACTCAGATCGGCTTAAAGAATCCGTTTTTGATGAGTGCACCCAAACCATCGCTGATCATGTGGACCTGATTCGAAATTTAGTGGATGAATTTTCTTCCTTTGCGAGATTCCCAACAGCAAATCCAAAACCATGTGATCTGCCACCCATAATTGAAGAAACACTGGCTCTGTATAAGGAAGGGCATCATCGCATTAATTTTGAGTTCAACATTACGGACGAAATTCCTTCCCTTAATCTGGACAGGCAGCAGATAAAGCAGGCGATGATAAATCTTGTCGATAATGCAATTGCTTCCATAAGGAATGAAGGTAGTATCGTCATAACGCTAACTCATGATCCAATTTTGAAAATTGTACGAATAGAAATAGCCGATGATGGTGCGGGTATTTCCGATGAAGGCAAGACGCGACTTTTTGAACCCTATTTTTCGACAAAAAAGGCAGGCATGGGTTTAGGGCTTACCATTGTGAGTACAATCGTTTCTGATCATAATGGCATGATTAGCGTTCAAGACAACAAACCCAAAGGTGCCAAATTTGTTATCGAACTGCCGGTGTAAATAAAGAACATGTTGAAAAAATGTTGAACGGAAAAGTGCCAACTCGTTTCAGATAAGAAAGGAGTGTAAAATATGTATCCTTCCATTTTAATTGTCGATGACGAACCTTCCATACTACAGTCATTAAGCGGGCTCCTTTCAGATGAAGGGTTTGAGGTCATCACTGCGCCTAATGGATATGAGGCATTAAAGATCATTGATAATGAGTCGCCGGATCTTGTATTACTTGATATTTGGATGCCGGGTATTGACGGCATTGAAACATTAAAAGAAATAAAGAAAGACAATCCTCATATTCAGGTTATCATCATATCCGGACACGGGTCCATAGAAACCGCCGTAAAAGCCACAAAACTTGGTGCATTCGATTTAATTGAAAAGCCGCTTTCAATTGATAAGGTTATCCTGGCAATTAATAATGCATTGAATTTCAGAAGACTTGAAGAAGAAAACAGATATCTGCGTAAAAAAACTTTAGAAAAGAACTCCATCACAGGAAATAGCCCTCCCATTCAGGCATTGAAAAAACAGATTGCTGTTGCAGCTCCCACAGAGGCATGGATACTGATTACCGGAGAGAACGGCACAGGAAAGGAGCTGGTTGCACGCACCATACACCAGCTTAGCTCAAGAGTGGATTTCCCGCTTATTGATGTTCACTGTGCGTCTATTCCAGAGGAACTCATTGAAAGCGAGCTGTTTGGACAGGAAAAGGGTGCGTTTCCCGGTTCAAGCACGAAAAAGATTGGAAAATTCGAATTGGCGAATAAAGGCACCATCTTTCTGGATGAAATTGGTGATATGAGCTTGAAGACCCAGTCGAAAATACTTCGAATTTTGCAGGAACAGAAATTCCAGCGTGTTGGTGGAAGCAGGACATTGAGTGTAAATGTGCGGGTTATTGCATCCAGTAATAAAGATCTTGAGAGGGAGATCGAAAAAGGTGTTTTCAGAGAAGATCTTTACTACAGGTTGAATGTAATACCCATTGAGGTTCCACCGTTAAGGAGTCGTTTCGAAGATATTCCCCAGCTTATGGAAATATTTTTGGGTGAATGTGCCAAACAAAATCGAAGTAAAAAAAAGACCGTAACCCAGAACGCGCTAAATCTATTATTAAATTATTCATGGCCCGGAAATGTAAGGGAACTGAAGAACCTGGTTGAACGGCTGGCGATCATGGTGGGCAAGGATGTTATTGATGATTATGACCTGCCGTCCCCGTATAATCCGGACTCAGGAGATTCGATGGCCTCGGTTGAAACCGGGCTTTTTTTTAGCAGTTCATTAAGGGATGCCAAAAGGATTTTTGAAAAAGAATTTATAAAACGAAAATTGATTCAATATAGCAACAATATTACTAAAACTGCTGAATCCATTGGGGTTGAACGGAGCTATTTATACAAGAAGCTCAAAATACTGAATCTTTCCGGAGATCTGGACGCACAAACCTGAAAAGATATTTTCACCGGCCTGCTCCTTGCAAACCTCGTCCTTTAGTGCAGAGCGGTTTCACATAATAGCGCATGAACCAATAAAAAATTATGGGATTGAGAATCATAAGTGGCGCTTTGAAAGGTAAAAAGCTGTATTCTGTCCGTGATCAATCGATCCGGCCCACTGCCGATCGATTGCGAGAATCGATATTTAATATACTTTCACATCGCGTTTTGAAAGCGGTGGTACTGGATTTGTTTTCGGGAACAGGAGCGATGGGTATCGAGGCGTTAAGCAGGGGCGCTGAATCAGCGCTGTTCGTTGATAATCGTAAAGATGCTTTATCTGTCTTAAAGCGAAACATTGAATCATGTAAGCTGGATCAGATAGTCAGGGTTGTTAAATGGGATATCAGGCAAAACTTAAATTGCATAAGGTCAAACACACCGAATTTTGATCTTGTCTTTATTGATCCTCCATACAATAAAAACTTGATAAAACCATCACTGTTCAATCTTGACCAAAGCAATTCTTTAAAAGATGGCGCCTGTATTGTAATTGAACATTCTCTTTTAGAATCAATTCCAACAGACCTTACTGCATTTGATCTTACAGATCAGAGGAAATATGGAAAAACGCTTGTTTCATTCTTGAAATATTTGATATGAGAATCTTTTTTAAATCGAAATAGAGTTCGCTGAATCTCAAAAATTAACAACCCATCGTCAACCTCCGAATTGAAGGATTTCTTTTAATGGAAGTGAAATAAAACCACCGAAAAGGACCAATAGTAAATGCAAAAAATAGCCATATATCCGGGATCCTTTGATCCGGTGACAAACGGTCATATTGACATTGCAGAAAGAGGGCTTAAGATTTTTGATAAAATAATCGTAGCCATATTGCATAACCCGGTAAAAAAATTTCTGTTTTCCGTTGAAGAACGGATAGAGATGCTTAAATCGAGTTTTGAAGTATATCCAAATATTGAAGTCGAAACTTTTGACGGGCTTCTTGTGGAATATGCATCAAAGAAAGGGTCTATAGCCATACTACGGGGGATGCGCGCTGTTTCTGATTTTGAATATGAATTCCAGTTGGCACTCATGAACCGGTGGCTAAATAGGGAGGTACAGACCGTCTTTCTTATGACCGGCCTGCGGTGGATTTTTACCAGTTCTTCCATAATCAAAGAAGCAGCGATGTTTGGCGGTGATATCGAAACCATGGTCCCACCGATTGTCAACAAGAAATTAAAGGAAAAATTCCATCGGAATTCTTGAACAGGAGTTTTTATAGAGGCTATTAAGATAAGAAATAATTCACTATAAAGGTCGGAAAAATTTTTTAAGGAGCCGATAATACCGGCATTTTTTATTCGATATCCATCATGGCCACCCAATCAGGCGCAGACGCTTCTTTTTGGAGTTTTACGACCTCATGAGGATATCCGTTGCCTTCCCATTGACCCCATTGAAAACTTACCGCTGCTTGAATTGTTTTACATGCACTCAAAGAAAATAATAAAAAAACAACACATAAAAGTAGCATTGCTCTTTTCAGAACACTTAATTTCATGTGTATACTCCTTATACGACTTTAATTCCCATGAGTTAAAATGCAAAAATTGAACCAAAATGATGATAGAAAAAATATGTTATATTTATAGATACTTAAATTAGATGTCATAGTGTTATGAATAAATAATGTGACCAAAATCGTCAAACAACGTGACAAAAAAGGTTTCAAAATTTGAGGACAATAAAAACAGCAGGCGATATTTATTCCCATCCATAGGGATAAAAGCGCAAAAGAAAAGTAATTATTCAGGGGGGCAGTTGTTTTCCCGTAACGGTATTAGCGGAGTCGCTTCGTATTTTCAGTGAGTTAGCAGTGGGGGAGACCGCGGCTCCCGCATGCTTTTCGTGGGAGAACGCGGAGGGGGCAGGAATGCCACCACTGTTAAGTCACTGAAAATACCAGTGACGGAGACACCGAAGTGAAGGGGAAATAACTGTCCCCTGAACACATATAAAGAAAATATCATCTTGAAATTAATAAAAATTAGAATGGCCAAGTGGCGACAATGATGAATTTCGGAGGAAAATTATGAAATGCAATTTTTTTTGAGCAACAATCTGTCCAGTTTAAAATGGCATCTTGATAACTTGGTCACACAATATCATTAAATCTTCCGTTAATTTTTTTTCCCTCCGAGTCAATTTGGAATCAGGAAACGTATCACCGTAATAGGCGTTGATGATCTGTGTTGAAGTGGTACCAAGGATATTTATAAAACGTAGCAAATCGCCGGCCTGAAGGTAAAGGGTCGCGTCGTTGATAAAAAGGATTTCTTTTTGGTGCCGCTGAAAATTATTGAACAGTATTTCAATGGCCTTTGCATTATTTTCGGCCAGCTGAAGGGTATGGTATTCGTCTTTGCCGGTAAGGCGAGGTGCAAATATGGATGTCGTTAAATAGAGTAAAGGCTCTTTTGGAGGCGGCACCATTTTTCCACCGATACCGCGGACGGCATCCGGGGCCAGATCAAGAATCACCATCCTTTTTGCATAACCGTTTTTTAAAAAAAGCTTAAGAATATTTAATGTTTTAGATGTCTTCCCGGAGTTGACTTCTCCGATGATGATGGTTCGTCGATCGATGTAATGATCAATTTTGTCCATTATTTTCTATAAAGTTCAGTTTTTCGATTTTTCATAATCCTGCACACAGCAGGTTTTTCTGGAAGTTGTTCGAAAATCCGTAACTGTTTAGGAAGCTTCAGGTGTGCTTAAATTTTTACTGGAAGCTGTTTGAGTGGATTACGGGTCGTTATGAAAAAACTGATTTTAGCATCTAAGAATGATTTTAATTTTAAGGCCATATGGTCGCATTCAAGTTAATCTGGAATGGTTTTTTCATAACGACCCGTTATCTACGAGTTCTTTCAGAAAAAATTTAAGCGCACCTGGAGCGATTCATTTTCAAAAGGCTAAACGCTTACGAAAATTCGGATTATCCGGACCAGATGCCGGTTTTAGTCAGGATAAAGCGAACAGCCAGAAACGTAGTGATTAACAGGGCCAAACCGCCGAACAGATTGAGGAGCCATCCGTTGCGGTGCTCTTTGGCCCAACTCTTTTGGTTGAGCAAGAACAGCAGCATAAAGACCACTAAGGGTGTTCCGCAGAGACCAAGAGCCAGCATGATCACCAGCAAGATTATGAAACTGCCCTTTACCAACGGGCCAATAAGGCTGATCAGGCATCCCAGGAAAACAGCAATCTTGAAGCGGGTGTCGCGGACGCTGATTTCCCACTTCATTTTATCGGCAATAAAATAACCGGCAGCCAGATAGGTTGGTGTGATCGTCGAAAACACCGCAGCCCAGAAGCCGGTGAGAAAGACTCCATGGGCATAAACGCCCAAGACCGGTTTGAGCGGTCGGGCCAGATCAAAGGCCGTTTTGACTTCGATTCCCTGAGGGTGCAGAACCGTGCCGGCCGCTACAAAAATAGCAACACTATAAATGCCGAAAGCGATGAACATGGATAAAAAGGTGTCCGTCCAAGCCAGACCGATATCTTCTGTTCCCCATTTCCGAGCGTTTACATTATAGGTATGCATGGCGATGATGGTAATATGAACGGCACCGCCCATAATTCCCGCCATCATCAGTGCGCCTTGCGAACCACCGATAAAGGTCGGAATGAGACCTCCGGCCATTCCACTTAGATCCGGTTTGATCATGATTATGGTGACAATAAAACAGCACACCACAAGGGCGACCAAAGCCTTGCAGACCTTTTCCACCCAATGGTACCCTCCCACGCCCACCAGCAAAAAGATCATGACCGCATAAACCAGCGACCACCAGGGTGTCAACACGCCTGTGACAAGTTCGGTAATGCCCACAAGGGCCTTCATTAAGACCGCAGCTGCCAGCCATGTTGCCAAGAGCGCATCGACCATCAATATCCAGGCCCATACATTGCCCCAGCTTTCCTCCACCAGGGCGATAATTCCTTTTCCACCAATCAGCCCTGCCTTGGCTGCCATAAATTGAACCACAAAAGCCAAAAGTGCGCTTAAAACCACGACCCATAAAAACCGGTATCCATAATGGGCGCCGGCAATGGATACACTGGCCATCGTTGCGGGTCCGCAGGCAACCGCACTAATGATCCATGCCGGTCCCATCTGACGTAAAAGTCGGCGAAAGCGAGAGATTCCTCGGTGATCTGAGAGGTTATTGTACTGCATGCAGAAGCCTCTTACGAAAAACTCAAACTATTCCCGCTTTATCATACAGATCAAAAAAATGATGGGTCGGACCATAACCTTTTCCGATGGATAAAGCATGTTCGATGGCGCCGCTGATATATGCCTTGGCAAGGGTAACGGCCTCAAAAAAACTTTTACCCAATGCGATATTGGCTGCGATGGCTGAAGAAAATGTGCAGCCCGTACCATGTGTATTTTTTGTGTCAACCCAATGACTTTGAAGTTTCCTAAATTCCTGACCGTCATAGAGGATGTCGGTGGCCCGGTCTTTTTCAAGATGCCCCCCTTTGACAACCACCTTTTTTGTCCCGAGCTTCAGAATATCACGTGCGGCATTTTTCATGTCGTCGATATTGTTAATTTTTTTGTTAACAAGCGTTTGAGCTTCATAGATATTGGGTGTGACGACTTCTGCCAGTGGGAAAAGATAGCGTATCAAGGCATCCTGGGCATCCTGATTCAGCAAGCGATATCCGCTTTTAGAGATCATGACCGGGTCAAGTACAATTGGGGGTGGTTTTACTGCCTTTAGGGCTTTTGCGATTTCCCGAATCAACTCTATACTGGAAACCATCCCGATTTTTACGGCATGAATTTCAATATCGTCAAAAAGACAGGTAATCTGATCGTGTACAATTTTGGGATGCATTTCCTGAATGTCATACACTTTTTGAGTATTCTGGACGGTCACCGCAGTGACGGCACTCATACCGAAAACGCCGTGCGCCTGAAATGTTTTTAGGTCGGCCTGGATTCCCGCGCCGCCTGATGAATCCGAACCTGCAATGGTAAGGGCGACTCGCATGAAAAACCTCCTGATGCTGGCATATGGGCAAAAACGTTATACAATAATACAAATAGCACGATATCAAAGAGGGAATTGAAGAACGATGAAAAGAATGGCAGAACAAAAAACGTGATGAACGGTTCTCCGATTTCCCTACGACAGTACTAACTGTATCAGGTTCAAAGGGTATGCTCTCAGTTCTGTGATAAAATCAGAACACCCCCAGCCGGAATTGTTGGAAATTATGTAAAAGTTTTGCTTTTTGAAAATGAATCGCTCCGAGTGTGTTTAAATTTTTTCTGAAAGAACTTGTAGATAACGGCTCGTAATGAAAAAACCGGTTTTAGCTTCTGAAAATGGTGTTGGTTTTAAAGCCATATGATCGCATTCAAGCGAATCCGGAATGGTTTTTTCATAACGAGCCGTAATCCACTCAAACAGCTTCCAGTAAAAATTCAAGCACACCTGAAGCTTCCTAAAAACAGATTTGTCTCAAAAATCTAAACAGATACGATATCATTAACAGTGGAAATGAAAAATTGCAAGTTTTACATGGAAGCCCTTCGTCCGGGGGCATTGGATTGCGCCCGGTATCAACACGTTGCAAAATTCCTTAAAGAACAAGGCTTGATTAAAAAAAATCCGCAGCATGAAAGCCATGCAATTGAAGTGCCGTTTCCTTGAGTATGTATAAAACCCTATTTCCTCATTTTAGTGTCCGTTTTAACCGAATATTTTTCGATACGTTTATAGCGGTTCATTGCAGATTTTGCAAAGCGGCCT
This sequence comes from Desulfobacterales bacterium, assembly GCA_046484425.1. Lineage (GTDB taxonomy): Bacteria > Desulfobacterota > Desulfobacteria > Desulfobacterales > UBA11574 > UBA11574. The sequence continues at coordinate 49,533 of JAWOIY010000197.1, forward strand.
ATGACCCTTGAAAGATCTGAAGTGTGCCAAACGGATAAAAACTCATCCGAGCCGAAGAGCCGCTGGTTCATCATGAAGTGAGGTTCGTGGTCTAAAATAAGGGTGATGTCTTCATAATCAAAATCGATTCTTTTCTCAAAAATAGTATTACATAATTCTACGACGGTTTGCGCAAAAATATTAATTACATCTTCAGTGGACTCCGACAGGTTAAGTTTTTTCCTGAAGTCGGGAAGGACTTCATTTTCATACTTTGTATAGGAAATCTGTGGCGCCATGTCATTCCTCCTTAATTATCTGGGATAGCCGATCCCTTGGTTTCCTAAAAGAATAAAAGCCAATTGGTTAGACACCCCATATTGACGATCTGGATAAGAAGACTGAATGATAAAAAGGTGTAGCTGGGCGTTGGTGTTTCTTTGGAATAAAATGGAATTCTTTTGATGAGCATATCAGGTTTGGATGAATGCATGATATGGTCTTTAATCTTCCAGCGTAAAAGGCAGCATGTATTTATTGCCATTTAATGATTAATAGATGCCTTCATCACTTGATAACTGAAAATACCATAAAGAAATCGATATCTCAACAGTCTTTATGCGGCAATAAAAAAAATCTCACCTTAATGTGCACAAAAAAATGTGCATGGATGACCTGTTTTCTGTGCATGTTGCTTTCCAGGCCTTTTTCTTTTGATGTCATTTCCGAATAAAAATTGTTAAGGTCTCAGATTAAGATGATCGCAACTATTCATGAAATAAGGGTTTTCCAAGCACCAGATGAAAAAAATGCCTTAAGAATTTCAATGGATGCATCGCCGCCGAAATTTGGCACGAATTTTGATTTACAGAACAGGATTGAATCGAATAAATTCCTAATCCAGAATAACTCGAAGATTCGATTGGTTCAATACATGTTTCGAGCGTTGTTCTGGCTAAATGTTTTATGGGAGTACTTATGGAAAAACTACTTTTTATCGACGATGAAGAGGGCATCCGGCGTTCCGTGGTGCGCGCCTTGAAACACGAACCCTATAAGACACACACCGCGGAAAATGGTGAAATCGGCATTGATTTTGTTAAAAAGAACATTTTTGAGGTTGCAACGGTTATTTCAGATTATAAGATGCCAGGACTCGATGGTCTTGAAACGCTTTCGGTAATTGGCGCTATCAATCCGGAAATCACTCGCATCATCCTCACTGGATATGCGACCATGGAAGCAGCGATTCAGGCCACAAACGAAGGGGTTGACGGTTTTTTAACAAAGCCGTTTGACAATGTGGAGCTGAGAGCAAAGATTCGCACAATCAATATAAGGAAGCGACTGAAACAGTTTGTGCCCGAACAGGTTTATCAAAAGATCGAAAAATCACAAGGGGTTTTGAAACCATCATTCCATGAAGTCTCGATCCTTTTTTCAGATATTCGTGGCTTTACCCGCATGTCCCAGCGTATTTCTCCAGACCGGATCGCATCCTTTTTAAACAACGATTATTTTACTCCGATGGGTGAGATTGCCTATCAATACCAGGGAGTTGTCGACAAGCATATTGGGGACAGTATTATGGTGGTTTTCGGTTCACCGGTTGAGTGCAATGATCATGCGATCTGTTCCGTAAAAACAGCCATAACAATGCAGGAAAAGGCAAAGGAAATTGATAAGAGGCTTTATGAAAAGAATGGACTGAGGCTTAGAATCGGGATCGGCATATCGACGGGGAGGGTGTTTTCAGGCATTTTAGGTTCGCTGAGAATCAAGGAGTTTACCTCTGTGGGGATGCCGGTCAACATTGCAGCGCGACTCCAAGGGATGGCAAATGGTGGTGAAATTCTCCTAAGCGACGCGACTTTTCAAAAGCTGTCGGATGAGATTGACGCTGAAGTCATGCCCCCGGCAACCGTTAAAGGCGTAAATGAACCGATTCTTGTTTATAAAGTAAAAGTATAGTCTCGAATAAAATCGGGATCGTCTCTTACGGATGGTGAGAACGGAAAAAAATCAAAAGGCTTTTCACCAATTGGGCCATAAAGTCAAAGTCCAATTTATCAATGGTATCAGAGGTCCGGTGATAATGAGGATTTCGGTAAAACGCCGTATCCGTCACCATAACCGCCTTGTATCCCCGATGCCAGAATGAAGCATGGTCGCTGAGTCGAACCGAAGGGAGGAGAAAACCTCCCACCGGAACCGTCAACTTGACCACAGGAAGATCCGGGTTTTGGGAAAACGCCCGGAATAAAGCCGCTGTAAAACTCCTGGAAGCAAAATTGCCCACGATACCGATGTAGTCCCCTTGTTTGGGGTAGTCGAACAACATCAATGGAAACGGGTAATCCTGGCAGCCGCGTTGATGACAGGTATAGCCCACCATTTCAAGGCAGATCATACCGTCGATCGGTTCTTTTCTTTCCCGGGCGTTATAAGCATAAACGCTGCTCCCCATGTGCCGTGTACCGAAAGTGGGCGGTTCTTCAAGGGGGAATGAAACACATTTCACGACAAGGTCCAGTTTTTCATGGTCTGTGAGCATTTTCAAGTGCCGGGCGGTCTCCAGTTGGACGGCGATGGCACTGGCGTTGTCGTCGGCGCCCACGGTTCCGGCCACCGAATCATAGTGGGCGCCCAGGATAAAATGTTTCGCTGGACGATCGCAAAAAGAGATTTGAGCCACGACATTTGAAACCGTAAAGTCCCGATATCCATAGGGATCGCAGTGAACCGGCAGGCCGATATCCTGATAGAATTTTTCGATATACGCTCTGGTCTTTTCAAGGTTGTGGGGAAGCAGGACACTTCGTTCACCGATGGTCTGCGTCAGTGTCCTGACATGATTCCTCAGTCGTTCGATGGTCTCTTTTGGGTCAATCATATCCATTTTTGTCCCTGAAGCTCTGTCAGGATACATTATTAAAATCATAAGGAAAATGCAAAAAGAGATAAAACGGGGATTCATCAAGTCAATGTTATTTGAAATACAAAAAAATATCAATTATAATTCAATCTGCTATGGGAACGTGCAATTATTGTGAAAAAAGAGCCGGAACCATTTCTGATATCATCGGTTTTTGTGCCGACTGTATCCGGGCCCATTTCGATATTGTCTGGCCGCAGATCAAGATGGTTCACGACCGGAGTCGAAGGGCATACGGTCTTCCTGAGAATCCACCGGATGCCGCTGACGGTGTTTCCTGCGGTCTGTGTGTTCATCAGTGCAAAATTCCGGAAAATGGGACCGGATTCTGCGGTCTCCGGCGTGTAAAAAACGGCAGAATGTGCGGCGGAAGACCGCATGAGGGGAATCTGTCTTTTTATTACGACCCTCTTCCTACTAACTGCGTCGGTGATTTTGTCTGCCCGGGAGGTACGGGTTGCGGGTATCCCAAATATTCGCATACCAAAGGCCCGGAACACGGTTACAGGAATCTGGCCGTGTTCTATCATGCCTGCGGATTTAATTGCCTGTACTGCCAGAACTATCATTTTAAGATAAAGACATTTTCATCTCAAAAGACAACTTCAAGGCAACTCGCAGGGGCTGTGGGTCCGAAAACCAGTTGCATCTGCTATTTCGGCGGCGATCCCACTCCACAGGTTCTTCACGCAATTAAAACATCGAAAATGGCCCTAAAAAATGCCGAAGGTCGCATCCTGAGGATCTGCTGGGAGACCAACGGTTCCGTGCAGCAGCCGTTTTTGACCATGATGGCGGATCTGTCTTTACAGTCCGGCGGCTGTATTAAATTCGATCTAAAGGCCTGGGATAAGGGAATTCATCATGCCCTTTGCGGCGTGACGAACCAAAAGACTCTGGACAATTTTAGGAGTCTATCCAAATGGATCGATCAAAGATCTGAGCCGCCTTTTCTCATTGCCAGTACGCTGCTCGTTCCCGGGTATGTGGATGAACCTGAGGTCATAAAAATCGCGGAATTTATTTCAAGTCTCAATCCGGATATTCCATACAGCCTTTTGGCGTTTTACCCTCAGTTTTATCTCAACGATCTTCCCACCACATCCCGATCCCATGCCCTGCGATGCAAAGCTGCCGCTGAAAAAACCGGTCTAAAAAATGTTCGAATCGGGAATATGCATTTGCTAAGGGAAGATGAATGACCGGCACTAATCCCGGAATGCCGTAATCGGTTCATGGATCAGGTCGTTTTCCCTGAAGCGGGTCGGTCTTAAAGGGTAGATATCTTCAGTTTGAGCCTTACCCTTTACGATAATTTCGGCAACGACCCTACCGGTTGCCGGTGCGTGCTGAAATCCGTGACCGGAGAAACCGGCGGCGCAGATAAAATTTCCAAGTTCCGGAAACGCGCCGATTACGGCATGGTGATCCGGTGTCAATTCATAATGGCCCACCCATCCCCGTATTATTCGGGCGCGTTCCAGAACCGGTACCCTTCGGATGGATTGATCGGCCGTCCATTCTTCGGCATCAAAATCAACGTGCCGGCTGAAAGATTTTTCGCCTGCCGGACCGCCCAAAATCAGTCCTGTGCCCTCCCGTTTCATATACCAGCCGGTATCGATGTCAATGATCATGGGAAAGACGTGCGGGATTTCCTTGAAGGTGTCCGTAAAAAACAGATGGCGTTTTAACGGCGCTATCGGCAGTTCCAATCCAGCCATGGCCGCGACCTTTCCGCCCCAGGGACCGGCGGCATTGACGACGATATCCGCCCGGATTTCGTTTCCATTGTCTGTTATTACCCCGACAGCGCTTTTGCCTGAAACCGATATGCCGGAGACCCGAACGTTTTCAGCGAAAACGGCGCCGTTCTTTCGAGCCTTTTTGATAAAGGCCCACAGCACCTCCATGGGACTGTAGAATCCGTCGTCCTTTGTATACGAACCGCCGGAAAGATCATTGACTCGGATGAACGGCCAGCGTTGTTCCACCTCCTGAGGCGTAAGCAAATCGACCGGAAGATCCAAACCTTTCATCAAACGGGATGTATGTTTAAAAATTTCCCATTGCTTTTGGGTTCTTGCAAGAAAGAGATAGCCGTATGGTTTAAAATTTAAATGGATGTCGAATGTATCTTTAAATTGTCGGAAAACCTCTCGTGAGATCAAAGAAAAACGGATGTTAACAGCTGTGGAAAACTGGGTTCTCAAGCCGCCCAGGCAGGCGGACGTGGCACCTTGGGCACCGATTTCTCCCTTTTCCAGAACAAGAATATCACAAACCCCTTTTTGGGTCAGATAACAGGCGATGCCGGCACCGATAATTCCGCTGCCGATAATGACAACCTGGGCTTTTTGGGGCAATTCAGGCCTCATTTTTGTGCCTCTTTTGACGGCTTGCGATGGAAATCCATTCTTCCTTGAGAAGTACTTCAACAACTTCAAAATTCAGATTGTCCATCTTTTCTAAAATGTTGTCCTTTTCTGTTTCAATAATGCCCGAACAGATAAAAAGCCCTCTTGAGGTCAGGACACTTTTGATGGAGTCCAAAAGAATCAGAACAGTCTTTGAAGTGAGATTGGCAGCAACCAGATCAAATTGTCCTGTTATCTTATCGATCAGGTCAGCGGTGATGACCTTGAAGGTGGATTCTTGTATCTTGTTTTGTATTAAATTTTTAAAAGCGATATCAACAGCGACGGCATCATTGTCCGTCCCCAACACCGTGCTTGCCCCAAGCTTTGCGGCGGCGATCATGAGGATGCCCGAACCGGTTCCCACATCTAAAAACGTATCGCCTTTTTTTAAATATTTTTCAATCAGGGCGATGCACATACTTGTTGTGGGATGGGTACCGGTTCCAAACGCCATTCCCGGATCGATTTCAAGAACGATGTCTTTATCATTTTGGGGATAGGCTCTCCAGGTCGGTTTGACAACGATATGATCGGTGATCTTCTCAGGTCGAAAATAGGCTTTCCAGGACTCGGCCCAATTTGCTTCATCCACATCGACATAAAAAATGCGGTACCGAATGCCGGTTTTCTTTTCAAGGCTTGCCAGACCTTCTTCAATGGTTTTGCGTTTTTTCCTTAACGTGTCATCACAAGGAAGATAGCCGATGACCGCATCATTTTCAGGGACGACGGCATCGCTTCCCCAATCTTCAAAACACTCGGTTTCCGGTTCTTCGACAACAACGCCTTTCAGATCCAGGTCGTAAAACAAGTCGGATATGAGGTCCACAGCCAGTTGCTTGTCTGTGAAATCGAAAACGACTTTTACTTCCATCCATTTCATTACTAAAACTTTTCCTTTGGCGGATTGAAATAACCGTGTTTGACATTCGGAAAATATTCTTTAATCTGTCCAATGATACGATGTATCCCTATCGATTTTTCAGGATTGACTACAGCAGACATGATATTCCAATATCTTTTCGGGTCAAAGTTCAGGTTTCGCCACTGGATCATATTGATGGGATGCACTCTTATGAACTCGGACAGGGCGTTGAACTCTTCAGGAGTATCCGTAAACCCTGGACAATTGAGATAGTTGACGGATACAAATTTTCTCTTTATCAGCGCGGTCTCAATACTTTTAATAACATCGTCGAATTCATACCCATTAGGCCTAAAGTATGCGTCATAGCAAGATCTTCTGAAACTGTTCAAACTGATTCGGATGCTGTCGAGACCGGCCTCAAACAGTTTTTTCAGAATGTCGGGTCTGCTCCCATTGGTATTCATATTGATGGTCCCGCGACTGGTTTTGGATCTGATATCTTTAATTGCCGGTCCGATGACATCGGCGGCCAGCAAAGGATCCCCTTCACACCCCTGGCCAAAGCTCACAACGCTATGCCGGACTCGCCGAATGTGGAAAAGGGCGACTTCGGCGATTTCTTTGGAAGTCGGTTTGAACGCGATCCTGTCCTGGCTGTGTGGAATTTCACTGCTTTTTTGAAGGGACAAACAGCCGAGGCAACGTGCATTACAGTGCGGAGAGGTCGGGAGAGGCGCCTCGTACCTTCCAAGGAAAAAATTCTTGGCCGCCGGACAGCCGTATTCCATTGCACATTTTTCAAGATGCGTTTCAAGCCGGTTGTTCGGCATTTCTTTTTGAATTTTTCTGATCCCCTCAACAACATCTTCGGGCTTCATCAGGCGAAGATCCTGCCGTCTTTCTTTGTCTACCCGTATAACGGCGGATCTAAATTTGCTCTTGTGCCAGCCGACGGCGCCGTAAGAAAAAAGCGGAAGGAAACCGGCATTCTTTTGTTCTTTATAGGCGCTTATGAAAGAGATGACATATCCGGGAGAATTAAATGCCGCCACCGGAAAGATCGGCTCGCCGGGTCTGTAAGGATTTTCCTTGAGTATTTCCAGTCGCTGACGGCGGATGTTATACACCATGGGTTTTCTGTCCGGCATCAACATCAATTCTCCCCCATAGGGCATATTCATGGCATCATCCAGCGTAAGGGGGGTCAGGAAAGAGCCGGCCATACCTACAGCAGCATATCCATCGAGATCAAAGATCTCTCCATTTTTATTGGCCACCGCCGCAATCACAAAGTTTTTTTCTTTTGCACGGGTGTTCATTATTTCTGTTTTGAATTACGATCTGATTTTTAAGCTAAACTTAGCAAATTTGTTGTAGAATGTACACCCAATCTCAACTGGATATAATGATTGCAAAGAAAAATAGAGTAAACTATCTTAAAACCAGGTTGAACGGTTCAGGGTTCAACGTTCCGGGTTGAATAACTTTAAGCCATATCATATCAAAGGGATCTTGCCTTCATCGTGGTTATAAAGCCGGCCTATCAAGTGGGTTATGTCGGGTATTCCGGATTTTGAACAGAATTGCAAACGATGTCCCTCTGTTTTAATCCTTGAACCTTGAACTTTGAACCTGGAACCGATCAGTTTAGTTTAAAAATGATATTACATGTTTCCGGAGGATAATACCATGAAAACGTATCGGAAAGAATTGTGGTTTGATGTGCCGACCCGGCGCGCATTTATCAATATTACACCCCAGGTCGAAGCATGCCTTAAACAAAGCCGTGTCAAAGAAGGTCTGGTTCTTGTCAACGCCATGCACATTACGGCGTCTGTATTTATCAATGATGATGAATCGGGCCTCCATCACGATTATGACCTCTGGCTTGAAAAACTGGCGCCACACGAGCCGGTTTCGCAATACAGGCATAATGTGGGAGAGGACAATGCGGATGCGCACATGAAAAGACAGATTATGGGTCGGGAAGTGGTTGTGGCGATAACCGATGGAAAACTCGATTTCGGAACCTGGGAGCGAATATTTTACGGCGAGTTCGACGGCAGGAGGCGAAAAAGAGTTTTGGTTAAAATTATTGGCGAGTGATATCTGAAAAAATTTTAGGCTTAAAATTCCGGCCATACATCGCAGTAAAACGTAACAAAATCTGATTTATGATTATTTTTGATAGGTTTTCTTAAATAAGCCTTATTTTTTAGTCATTTTATTGTTCCTCAACATGAACATGATTTTTGAACCTTCTTTTAGATCCGGTTCAAAAAAGAACAATGCCCTCTCCGTTTGGGAGAACGCCTGTTATCAGTCTGTTAACAAAATATTCTTCTTTAAAGTCTCCAAATTTCTCGCCGTAGTTTACACCGACTGTCAACCGTTCAACAGGAACCTGTCGTCGCCAGTCCTTGCTGCCATATTGATCATCAATCATATCCACAAAGTGAAATGTTCTGCGTTAAAGATCGAGTTGGGTGGCGATGGCCTTGCCGATACCTTCCATCTCAATGCCAGAAATCGACCCTGCTAAATTGATTAGACGCTTTTTACTTACCATGGTAATCTGATCTACCATCGCCTTGGCCTTTTTACCACGAAACGTCACATATGCTTCACTTGGATAAAGTTTATCAACATGACTTGTTATGGGCACGACTTGAACTCTATTCAGATATTGATTGGCAGCATCATTGCTTACGATGACGGCTGGTCTCTTTTTGCGGATTTCACCTCCGACGGAAGGATCGAAATTAATCCACCATACTTCACCTCTCTTCATCATTCATGCCTCCAATCGTGCCTTCGGCCCATTCAAGAGCTTCGGATTCCCTGATTTGATCTTCGGCCATCTGTTTATAGGCAGCATACATATCTTTTTTTACGACATGTGGACGAACTAAATCTTCAATAAAACGGCTGATTTTCCGTGGTCCAATGACGGTTCGCAAGCCTTTATAAACCTCTTCGTCTATGGTCACTGTGAGTTTCTTTTGCATTGCAAGCACCTCCTTAAACGCTGCACGTATAATAACACGTGCAGCGTATGGGGGCAAGCGCCCGGAAATTTCTTCACCAGGCAGAACAGACATCCATGACAAACTAATATACTTTACAATTCCGATAGTTATTGCTAAACAAGCTTTTAAGATGATTTTAAAGCTCTTTTTAGTCTTCTTTTCTTGTTATTATATGTAGGCACCATGGCCCGATTCCGAATGCTCGAAACGAAAAATATAACAAGAGGCTTTCCAAACTTTGCGAAAAATGGATCAATCATATTGAACCGGAGTATGTAGAATTCGAAGATGGTGAAAAGCTGAAATCAAAAATCCTGGCTACAGAATGATCAAGCCGTCGATATGGTGGCAAACATGAAAAATATCAAAAAAATCAGGGAAGTAATAAAGCAACACCGTGACATCCTAGCGGAAAGATACGGTGTCGCTATTGTGGGCATCTTCGGATCTTATGTAAGGGGTGAACAGGAGGAAAGGAGCGACATTGATCTGTTGGCGGATATTCTCCGGCCCATCAGCTTGCTTGAGATGGTAGGTGCTGAACTCTACCTGAGCAAGTTCTTGAGATAAAAGTCGATCTGGTTCCAAAGCGCAGCGTACGGGAAGAATTGCGAGATAGCATTTTCGAAGAGGCGGTCAGCTTATGACGAGGACTGTAGCCGTATTTTATTTCGGTGTGGACCCGGAGGCTGTCTGGCTCACCGTGAAAGAACGCATCCCTGCAATCCGACCGATTTTTGAGTTGATTCTTCTGGATCTGGAAAAAAGAAAAAAATGAACCGTTTCTCTTTGGATAGAGGGCTGACCCCGTTAACTAAAGAAAATTGCAGAAAAAATCTTCAAATCGGAAGATTTTGAATCAAAACCAACAGAAAACTGAGTAACCTTAACCGAACTTCATGATCCGAAAAATTAAATTGTATGAAATCAACAATATAGCTGCAAAGAAATCCCGATTTTGACACTACGGATTTGGATAAACTTATAAAACCGTCTTCACTATTTTCCCGGGTTGATACGATAAACTTAATGCGTCATAGATGACCTGGTGTGACGGTTCGGCTTTGGATGATTTG
>JAWOIY010000200.1:0-3283 GCA_046484425.1 Desulfobacterales bacterium
CATATCAAAGAACAGGCCATCTGGAAGGCGAGCGGAGTTCATCTGAAAACCGAAACATCCGAAATTATCAAGGAAGGCAAGAAACACGCAGTTTTATTTGCGTATCCCCTTGAACTTGAAAAGAATTACATGTCCATTGGTCAAGGCATGGGAAAAACGCTGACCTTTGCGGAAGAAAAACAGGTATATACGTTTTCGGACCGGGGAACATTTCTCAAATACAAGTATGGAAGGAAGCATGGTCTTGACCTCGAAATCCTTTACCAGGGAGATCCGGGGCTGTTTAACTCGTATGGCGTTATCCCCATCAGCCCCAAAATTCACCCCCATGTTAAATTTGAGCTGGCGGACCGGTTTGCAAAATGGCTGGTTTCCGAAAAAACACAGGCACGCATCGCGCGTTACAAGATTGCCGGAAAGCAAGCCTTTTTTCCGGATGCAGTTCCGAACGCAAGGTAGCTCAAAGGATTTGCAGCAGACGACGGGGGTATATCCCGCTGTATGTGTTCAGGTGGCAGTCATTTCCCCTTCACTTCGGTGTCTCCGTCACTGGTATTTTCAGTAAGTTAGCAGTGGTGGCATTCCTGCCCCCTCCGCGTTCTCCCGCGAAAAGCATGCGGGAGCTGCGGTCTCCCCCATTGCTAACTTGCTGAAAATACGAAGCGACTCTGCCAATAACGTTACGGGAAAACAACTGCTCCCTGAATATTTACTTCCCGCTTTATTAGCGGGGTTTCACCATTGAACCCTGAACCGCTCAACGCGGGTTAAAGACAAATCGGTTTTATGAATTTTTTGACAGACAGTTTTTTTTCGGCTCTGCTGCTGATCTGGACGCTGGATCAAAACCTGGTTGAGATTATCAACGTGTCTTTGAAAGTGAGTTCCGTCTCCACAATCATTTCGGCGTTGCTGGGCGTCCCTTCGGGGTTTTTAATCGCTTTTTCCGAATTTCGAGGAAAACGGCTGCTCATTACCATACTCAATACACTGCTGGCGCTGCCCACGGTGGTTATCGGCCTGTTTGTCTACGCATTTATTTCCAGAAAGGGTATTTTCGGCGCCTTTGACCTCCTTTATACCCAGAAAGCGATCATCATCGGTCAGGTAATTCTAATAATTCCCATCGTTACCACCATGACCATCTCCGCCGTGAGTCGCATCGACGACCGTTATCGGAAGGCCGCTTTGACCCTTGGCGCAAATCTCAGGCAAACCGCATGGGTGATCATTCGTGAAGCCCGATTCGGTATTGTGGCTGCCGTGGTCATGGCCTTTGGAAGAGTTATCGCAGAGGTCGGCATCAGTATGATGCTCGGCGGCAACGCCAAAGGATTCACCAGGACCATGACAACGGCCATGGCGCTGGAATATGACAAAGGGGAATTTGTGTTGAGCGTTGCTTTAGGACTTGTGCTCCTTGGTGTGAGTTTTACCGTAAATATTTTTTGCAATTATTTTCAGGGCAAGGGACGAGGGGTCAATTAACCGAATCGAAAATTCTATAATGTGTTGAAATTTAGAATCGTTGTAAGAGTTTAGCCTTTTGAAATTGAATCGCTCCAAGTGTGCTTAAATTTTTTCTGAAAGAACTCGCAGATTACGGCTCGTAATGAAAAAACTAGTTTTAGCTTCTGAAAATGGTTTTGATTTTAAGGCCATATGATCGCATTCAAGCCAATCCGGAATAGTTTTTTCATAACGAGCCGTAATCCACTCAAACAGCTTCCAGTAAAAATTTAAGCACACCTGAAGCTTTCCAAAAACAGATTTGTTTCAAAAATCTAAACAGGTACGAATCTTTTAATATCATCTTGTTAAATTGTATCCATGGAATTTTGGAATCTTGGAATAGTGAGTCGTTAGGTTGAGACAACAACAACAATCTTATTTCTTTATCAACCCATTATTCCATTATTCCACCATTCCATTATTCTCCCGCCGTAGTGCGGGATGAGCGAAGCGAACTGAGTTTTATGCTCTACCAGCTCAATAACATTACCAAAACCTACAACGGAAGTCCCGTTTTAGATCTAAAGCATCTTTCTCTTCAAGAAGGTAAGGTGATCGGGCTTCTTGGGCCCAACGGTTCGGGAAAAACGACGCTCCTTGAAATTCTGGCCTTTATTTTGCCGCCAACCTCAGGTGAAATTTGGTTCAAGCAGGAGAAAATCAATTCAAATATTGGCAGATTGATGAAACTGAGGCGCAAGGTAGTGCTTGTTCAGCAACACCCCATCCTCTTTACCACGACGGTTTATAAAAACATCGATTTTCCGCTCAAGATCAGAAACACGCCCAAGGCAAAAAGAATCGAAATGGTCGATGAGTTTCTGGAACTGGTTGGAATGGCACCGTTCAGGGATGCAGGCGCACACACCCTTTCCGGCGGTCAAACCCAGCGGGTGGCCATTGCGAGAGCGCTTGCCTGCTCCCCGGAAGTCATTTTTTTGGATGAACCCATGAGCAGTGTTGATGTTGAAAATCAGATTACCATAGAACGCATCATCAGAGAGATCAATCAAATAAAAGGCATTTCAGTTGTTTTCACCACCCATGATATGGCTCAGGCATCCAGGCTTGCCGGTGAAACCATATTCCTTTTTGAGGGGAGGGTCGCAGAATCCATCTATGAAAATATTTTCAGCGCACACATCGAAACCGGCAAGGACGGTCACCAATACTGCATGCTTCCCAACGGATTTAAACTAAGGACGCGATCTGAAAAAACCGGTCGGATTCGGATATCCATTTCACCCGGCAGGGTCAGGATCAACCGAAACAAATTCAGTACCGAAGAAAACACCCGAAAAGGAAAGATCATTCAGCTGAACCAGGAACCGCTCAATGTTCGCGTTCTCGTGGATGCCGGCATACCTTTAAATGTTCTGATCCTCAAGGAATCATTCGACAGCCATCGCATGGGCATCGGCGAGGACGTGTGGATCACCTGCCCTGAAGAAAGTATTGATATCTTTTAGCTTATAAAACACCATCCCTTTCAGACATTTCACAATGTTCCTCTTTTGTTTGGTTTATATCAAGTTTACATTTGACTCTGATTCTGATATAAATATTATTACAGATTAAATCTTGACAAACTTGTAAAAAGTCTTTTGTGAGCGACATTTGAGCATTTGGGGAATCAGCGTTTCAAGCGGTGAAGCGTTAAAAATTTCAAGCTGTTTGAGGCGCTTGCGCCGAGTTCTTGAAATTTAGCGGAACCGATGGAAACGCCCCCAAATGGTCACGGAGCGAGCAATATTGACTTTTTACGAAACCA
>JAWOIY010000223.1:0-3263 GCA_046484425.1 Desulfobacterales bacterium
TCCCGCAATACTTCCAGGGCTTCTTTATATCGTCCTGCACCCACAAGCGCCACATAACTCGGCACGTCGACACCGGCCGGGCATGCCAGCTGGCATGGAGCGGCAATAAGGGCAGCGCATTCTCCAGCGGGACAATAATGCGCTTCTATGTGGGTTAAAAAAACGTCTCTGTATTTTTCCAGGGCGGCTGAAACCATATGGCCCAAGTCGACACAGATCTTATCGGCCGTATCCCTCAGAAGCAATCCGGCCAGATCGTCCATGACCGCCAGATGGCCGGTCCGGCCTGTTCCATTGCAGATATCATTCAGCAGACCTAACAGCGTTACGACAGGTGATCTGCATTCTGATCGGGAAACCCGGCCGGGCGGAATTTCTGATATTGTGTTAAACAGGTTCTTAACTGGACAAAGATGGTTCGTCATATCAAACACTCAACGGTTAATTGTACCCAAGTTCAGCTTTGATTGTAAAAATATTAAACAATATCATGAAATTTTGCCAATTTAAAAAACCATACGCCGATTTTTTTGTCAACCGCAAACCCCATCATGAAATCATCCATCCTGTTCAAGCAGTTGTGACCTTTGAATCCTGAACCGATCCGTTTAGACTCAAGTTGAAAGTCTGTGGTTCAAATATTATTTGATGACAGGGTGTAATCAATTGCTACAGCACCTGTCTTAAAGGCTACAGTGTTGTAATCAGTTGTTTTTGCAAATTTTTTTGCAACATCTTTTTTCATGTCCCTTGAATGCGTAGCCAATTTAATCACATCTGTGCCTCCCTTCAGAAAGGCTTTTTTCGATTGCTACTAGAAAATCGAGTAATAATATAATGATTTCAAATGGATAGATCAACGACTCTCTGCCCGATAAGCGTTGGCACCCGGATTGCAATTAAAAAAGACAAACCTGAGGTTGTCGGAAATCACTATTATCGGGCCTTCATCCTCAAAGAACGAAAGATGAAGGGGGTTGTCAAAATGAAAACCAAAAACAAGCATAAAGAAAAAGAGAAGAAACGACTTGTCGGGTTCCGGGTGGAAGAGGATCGGTGTATTTGGATGAAGGCCGGCGTTGTCAATTTTCGATTATGCGACAATGTTTTCGACTGCCATCAATGTCCATTTGATGTGGGGATGCAACGAGCCATGAGTTCCGGGAATCATTCAGAGATCGAATTAAAAGAACCTGAGTGGGTCAGGTATTTAAAAAGGTGGTATCATGGTCCGGAGCGGCCATGTCGTCATACGTTAACCGGACGTGCGGATGCCCCGAAGATCTGCACAATGAATTATGAATGCTATCATTGCGATTTTGACCAGATGATGGACGAAATTGACACTGCGGATCTCGGCGAACCGCCCGGTTACGCGTTGGCATCCGGTTATAAGATGGCTGAGGGCTATTATTATCATCCTGGACATTGCTGGGTTCGTTTCGAGCATGGGGGACGCGTCAGGGTCGGATTTGATGATTTTATGGTCAAGCTGTTCGGTGCATCCCAGTTTCTGGCTCTTCCGCCCATAGGGGCAACCTTGCAAAGAGATGAGATCGGCTTGTTTTTTGGAAGGGATGAAAATAAAGCAGGGACCCTGGCCCCGGTAACCGGTACGGTACTCACCCTGAATCAACGCGCCCTCGATAATCCCGGGCTAACCCATGAAGACCCATACCATAACGGGTGGCTGTACATTCTGGAACCGGATATGCCGAAAAGAAATCTGAAAGGACTTTATTACGGCAAAGATAGTATGCGGTGGATGGAACAGGAGAGCCGGAAACTGCTGAAGCTTATGGGGCCGGAATACGAACAACTGGCGGCTACAGGTGCCGAGCCGATCAGCGATGTATTCGGTAGTTTTCCGGAACTCGGGTGGGATCAGATGGTGAAGACTTTCCTGCAAACAAAACCATAGATGCTCCTGATTGGGGCAAGTAAAAAATTTGTAAGCGTTTAGCTTTTTGAAAATGAATCGCGGAGCTTCCTAAAAACAGATGTGTTTAAAAATTTAGACTGTTAGGAAGATTTTAATCAAAGAAGGGGGCATGCATGTCCATCAGGATCGGCTTTTATATCTGCCATTGCGGAATCAACATTGCCGGAAAGGTCCGTGTAGAAGAAGTGGCGGCTTTTACCCGGGAACTGAAAAATGTCGTGATTGCCAGGGATTACAAGTTTATGTGTTCTGATCCCGGTCAGGAGATGATCGAAAAGGACATTAAAGAATTTGACCTGAACCGGGTTGTGGTGGCCTCCTGTTCACCCAGGCTTCACGAAAAGACCTTTCAGGGTGCCTGCCGTCGGGCAGGGCTTAACCCTTATTTTTTCCAGATGGCTTCGGTTCGCGAACAGGTTTCCTGGGTGACCAAGGATGAAGATGTGGCTACCCGAAAAGCAAAGACACTTGTCGCCGGGGCGATTAACCGCGTCAAATTCCATGAAAGTCTTGAATCCAGGAAATCCAAAGTTCATCCGGACGTCCTGGTGGTCGGCGGCGGAATCGCCGGAATGCAGGCCGCGTTGGATGTCGCCAAAGCAGGCAACAAAGTATACCTGGTGGAAAAAGACCCGACCATCGGCGGTCATATGCTTCAGTTCGACAAGACCTTCCCCACACTCGACTGCGCCGCCTGCATTGGAACCCCCAAAATGGTTGAAGTGGGACAAAATCCAAACATTCAGTTGATGACATACTCCGAAGTAATAGAAATATCAGGATATATTGGAAATTACAAGGTTAAGATCCGAAAAAAACCCCGTTACGTCGATACCAGTAAATGTACAGGATGCGGAGAGTGTACCAAGGCATGCCCCGTTAAATACAGGCTTTATACACCTGAAAAGAAGGCGCAAATAACGGCGCATTCAAAAGGGGCCGATTTCCAATAACCAAGCTGAATCACCTTGCCATACAAGGAGTTCATTGATGAACGTGACAGATCCGTCAAGGTCGGCTCCATATGCAGGAGCAGAAATCGATTATCTGGAGCTGGATAAGATAATCGAGGAAGAATTCGGTAATGATAAAGAAAACCTGATTATGATTCTCCAGGCGATTCAAAAACGCTTCAACTACCTGCCACAGCCGACACTCAAATACCTTGCCGAAAAAATAAATATTCCTTACAGCCAGATATACGGCGTCGGTACATTTTATGCCACGTTCAGCCTCGAACCCAAAGGTCGAAACATCATTTCCATCTGTCTGGGAACCGCCTGTCATGTTAGAGGGGGTGAAAGGGTGCGGGAAAGAATCA
>JAWOIY010000064.1:0-5627 GCA_046484425.1 Desulfobacterales bacterium
AACTTGAAAACCGCGACAAGGAGGGCGGATTGGTGGTGGATTACATCGGTATTGCCGCAGAATTGCGTCGGGCGTTGCGCAATTACACTGAAAACCGCGGCAAGGGCCAACCGACGCTGGATGCCGGGGAGGCGTTGGCCAATCTCAAAGAGCGGATGGAAGTGGCGCGTGGGATGCTGCACGGCTTCGATTATAGCAAATATGGCACTCAGGCATCGGGCCTGCTGCTGCCGGCCGCCAACTTTATCCTGGATTTGGAGAATGGCAAGAAGCGCTGGGCTGATACCATACTGAACATCACCAAGGCCTTTTCGCTGTGCGGTACGCTGGATGAAGCCGTTACTTTGCGCGAGGAGATTGCCTTCTTCCAGGCGATCAAGGCGGTCATCGCCAAAGCGACCACCTCCGACAAAAAACTTTCGGAAGAACGCCAGAATGCCGTACTCAAGCAGATCCTTGATAACGCCATTGTTGCCGAAGGAGTTGAAGATATTTTTGCGCTGGCTGGGCTGGAACGGCCTGATATTGGCATTTTGTCCGATACCTTTTTGGAAGAAGTGCGGCAACTGCCCCAGCGCAACTTTGCGGTTGAACTGTTGCAAAAGCTTTTAAACGATGAGATCAAATCGCACGCACGGACCAATGTGATCTTGGAACGCAAGTTCAGCGACCGTCTGCTGGCGACCTTGAACCGCTACCGCAACCGCGCCATTGAAAGCGCCCAGGTTATAGAAGAACTGATTTCTATGGCCAAAGAGTTTCGCGAAGCGGCCAAGCGAGGTGAGGCGTTGGGACTCAATCCCTCGGAACTTGCCTTCTTCGATGCCTTGGCAGACAACGAAAGCGCTGTGTGTGAACTGGGCGACGACATCCTAAAAAAGATAGCCCATGAACTGACCGAAAAACTGCGCAACAGCGCCAGCGTGGATTGGCAAAAACGGGAAAGCGTTCGCGCCCGGCTGCGCAACCTCGTGCGCATTACCCTTCGCCGCTACAAATATCCGCCGGACCATCAGGAACAGGCTATCAAGCTGGTGCTCGATCAGGCCGAGCGGCTATCGGATGAGTGGACACGGGATTAGGTCTGCTTCCATAGCCTGTGGATTTAGGGGATGTCCATTGGATTATTGGTTGACAATTGATTAAGCTATTTATGAGACGTTATTTAGGCAAATCATATATCCTCTTTGCCTTGGGGCAGGATTACCCAGCGAATCTTCCACTCTTGTATGTTTCTTACCGGTAGCCAAAGATTCAAGCGTTCGAGTGAATTACTAAAGAACTACAAAAGACTCTCTTTTTAAACTAAATTGGAGAAGAATCTCTATATTCCATTAAACAGATTCTTCATAGACAATCACTTTTCTTTTTCATTGACTTACTCCAATAGATGATAACCTTCATTTAAGAAGCGAACATGTAAACCTTGGAGGTGCAATGATGAAAGCCGTTCAAATTGAATCAACAGGTTCATGGGAGGTACTGAAATCCAAAGAGGTGGAAACGCCCGAGCCGGGGCCCTCGCAAGTACGTGTAAAAACCGAATCGATATCGGTCAATTTTTCCGATATCATGCTGAGAACAGGCTCATATCCCATCATGCCGCCCTTTCCAACCATACCGGGTCTGGAATGTAGCGGAACCATTGACGCGGTCGGAGAAGATGTCAAGGAACTGAGACCGGGTCAGCGCGTCATCGTTTTTGGACCCAAGTGTTATGCCGAATATGTTTTGGCCGAAACCACCCAAGTGTTTCAGATTCCAGATGGGATCGACATGGACGATGCGGCCGCTCTGACCGTAAACTATCTAACCGCCTACCATATGATGCACAGCATGGCCGACATAAAGAAAGGGCATTCGGTGCTGGTTTATGCAGCAGCCGGCGGGGTGGGAACCGCTGTGATTCAGCTATCCAAACCAGGCGGTTTTATTGTAATCGGACGGACCAGCACCGACGATAAATTGGCCTTTGCCG
The DNA here is from genome assembly GCA_046484425.1 of Desulfobacterales bacterium. Taxonomy (GTDB): domain Bacteria; phylum Desulfobacterota; class Desulfobacteria; order Desulfobacterales; family UBA11574; genus UBA11574. The sequence continues at coordinate 1,979 of JAWOIY010000064.1, forward strand.
AAAATCAGGGGGCTGATTATATGATCAACTATAATCGCGAGGATGTTGTAACTCGAGTAAATGAATTTACGAATGGCTCCGGCGTGGATCTGATTCTGAATTCCGTGGCCGGGGACACTTTTGCCAGGGATTTTGAGATTCTCGCGCCCTTGGGCCGGATCATCTGGTTCGGTTTTGCCGCCGGCCCTCCTGAGGCAAACTTGACGGAACTTTTGCAGGACCATTTCACTAAAAGTGTCGGCATCAGGGCTTTTGTCATCTATACCATTGCCCAAATGCGTCCGGACCTTCTGAGACAATCCTATGATGTGCTTTTCCGATACCTGAAGGAAGGAACCGTCAGGCCGCATATTCAGGAGCGGATTCCGCTGGCTGAGGCATCCCGCGCCCATCGGTTGCTCGAGTCGGGATCCGTAATGGGCAAACTGATTCTAAAACCATAGTGCTTCTACAGCGGTTCAAAGATAGCCGGTCAACCCGGATGATATTGTCAGGAAGCAAGCAGGATATGCAAGACATCGGTTTAGAGTTAACAATGTCGTACTCGAACATCTCTTATCTCACTGTGTTGGGTGCCCGACGCCATATCCCTTCAACACATCAATTGCCGAAGTGAATGGTGTCAAACCTTGAATTGTAAATAAAATTTATTTTTATTTATTTTCAGTATGTTATCATATAGACAAAAACCCTATTTCTTATAATTGAATTCATCACGGAATGTGAAAAGTTCGTGCAGAACGTTCACAAACCGCACCCCATGGCATCTGTGTTTTACTCAACCGCTTCATTGAGAACAATCACCAGGACCCGGCGGCTTTGCCGCGAACGATATCGATGTTTAACGGACACACCTTAAAACCACACACGGGGAATGAGGCTTCCAATTCCCAAGATCCCAACAATTCAAGCAGGTTGGAGGAAATGCCATCTTGACAATACAGCCGGTATCCGGTATGTGAATAAGCGTCGTCGGATTCCGCAGGATGGTTGCTGCTTGATATCCGGCTCTATTCCTATTAGAATGTCTCCTGATACGACACGCAATTTTAATTTTCTCTTATCCCCGATTCAAAAAGGGAATTTTACCATTTCCCGCAGATGAAATTGCCAGAAATAAATACGATAAAAAAAAGGCGGTCAGAAAAGCTATATTTCAAACCGCCTTCAATATGCACATTAATTAACATAAGGAAATATTTACTGTGTTCATGCTGACCGCGAATGAATTGAAAAGTTAACAATTGGTACACATTTTGGGTCTTTCCAGGAAAGGCAGATCGTCGACGGCATTGTGCGAACCTCCTATAGAGAAAGTTGACATAAGCTTCTTGACGTTTCCCTGGCATAGCGGGCAGTTTATTTGTGTGTCTCGATGACTCACAAATTGGCTGAATTTATAGTGGCAATCCTCGCAATCGTATTCATAAATTGGCATCGTTATCTCTCCTTTCGTATGGGATTTAATTTTTTTTAAAAAATTGGCGTTAAACCTAAAAACAAAGCTGATAGAATCCCGGTTTCGGCATGGCAATCAACCCGTCAACATCCTCATATTATTGAAACTAATCCTTAATTTGAGCAAGTCAAGAGGAGACATGGCCCGCCCGCACCAAGGATGATCTTTTAAAAAGAACTTAAAAATATAGGGGAGGTTCATGCAGAACGTGATTTACCAATACACTTTCTGCACGAACGTCCTCTTCGCCCCACACGTCATTTTATCCGGCCCACCGATCAGGCTTGATTATTTCAGGTTATAGAAACGGTCAATCATTGTCTGCAAAAGTATTTGTATTATCAATTTTACAAATAAGTTATCGTTGCATTATATATTCAATATGAAATTTTTATGTGTGACAAACTCGTAAAAAGTCTTTTGTGAGCGACATTGAGCATTTGGGGAATCAGCGCTTCAAGCGGTGAAGCGTTAAGAATTTCAAGCTGTTTGAGGCGCTTGCGCCGAGTTCTTGAAATTTAGCTGAACCGGTGGAAACGCCCCCAAATGGTCACGGAGCGAGCAATATCGACTTTTTACGAAACCATCATGTGTGGAAAATGAAAAATAATGGAAAGACAGGGGTGAATGGCGGATCCGGATACAGAAACAATGGATGGAAGAAAAAATGACGGATTTCTGACCCTGAAAATTTTCTTTTTTTCTCCCTTGATCTATTTTTTGTTTCGGATTGCGTTGTCCGCTATTTTTTTATGGTCCGGTATTTCCAAGCTGACGGCCCCCGAGGAGTTTGCAGTAATTATTGAAGGTTACGGCTTATTGCCCGAGAGTTGGATTATGACGGCGGCCATTGCCTTGCCCATACTGGAGGTCGTGGCCGGTCTGGGATTGCTGGCGGATATTCAAGGATCTCTGGCAGTTATCACCGGACTGCTGGGGTTATTTATCGTAATATTGAGTTACGGCATATGGATGGGGTTTGATGTCGATTGCGGTTGTTTCGGTCCCGAAGATCCGGAAGCCAAGGTCTTTCACGGGATACGGTTGGCCCTTGTTCGGGATTTCATTTTAATGCTCGGTATTTTTTACCTCTATTGGTGGCGATATCGGTTAAAAATAGTGCCGAAACACTTAACACGTTTTTTGGGAGAATTTTTGTAGAAGGAGACGTTGATATGCGGATCGGAAAAACTGTTTTAAGTTTAGTTGTGATTGGATGGTTTACTGTTGGTTTGACAAGTCCGGCTATGGCCAAAAACAAATTTGAAAAAGAGGTTGAAAAAGAACAGGGTGCCGTAGAACTGGTCCGGGAAGTTCAGCGGGGAGGTTATGACGTAGTTACCACTAAAGAACTTAAGGATTTGATCGATTCCGGCAAGGATGTGCTTATCGTCGATACCATGCCCTATGCGGACAGCTATAAAAAAACACACGTTCCGGGTGCCAAACAGTTCCTGTTCCCCATTCCAGAGATGAACGAATGGGAGATTAAAGAGACCGACGGCAAAACGCTGGATGATTTCAAAGCCCTGTTGGGCTCGGACAAAACCAAAACCATCGTTATCTATTGCGGATTTGTCAAATGTACCCGAAGCCACAATGGTGCCATGTGGGCCGTAAAACTGGGTTACGAGAACGTATTCCGTTTTCCGGGCGGGATTTTTGCCTGGAAAGGGGCCGGGTACCCCATAGAAAAGGTTGAATAAGGATTTGGAGGAAGCGGCTGCACTTGCGGCGCATTGAGTGCCGGTGTTATTGCCCTTGGGTTGTTTTTGGGTCGCAATGGTCCCGGCATCCTCAAAAACTTAGGAGTATATAGACAGTGAAACTTAACTTTTTTAAAAAACCGACTCTGCAAAGCCTTTCAAAGACCTGCGGTTGAGCTGCAAAAATCGACCCGGTCGGGCTCGATGATTTGTTGGCCAAGCTTCCAAAGCATACGGATCCAAATTTGCTGGTGGGCTATGAAACCAGTGACGATGTCGGCGTTTATCGACTTACCGATGATATAGCCGTTGTCATGACGGCCGATTATATTACGCCACCTGTCAATGATCCGTATGTATATGGCCAGATTGCAGCAGCCAACGCGACCAGCGATGTCTATGCCATGGGCGGTAAACCTGTGGCCTGCCTCAACCTGGTCAATTTTCCCTCTAAAAAACTTCCCCCTGAGGTGCTGCACCAAAT
>JAWOIY010000116.1:0-34683 GCA_046484425.1 Desulfobacterales bacterium
CAAACATTATTACAACCGAGGGGTTAAAGCGAGAACCGGTATCGACCGATAGACCGGCCGGGATACATGATGTATTTTGAGGGTGCGTGCGAATGGGGCGGGTTAAATCATGATATTTTGCTTTAAATTTTCCTATTCTTTGGATGTCCTCGGTTTTTGCCTTCTATCGAGGCCACTTCTCCTTTCGATACCAGTTCTCCGTTCCGGTATATGAGAGGTATAGGTAAATTCCCGTCTATCCATTCCCGAACGCCGGCCTCCGTTATCAGGCAATATTTGAATCATAATATTAAGTTTATTTTGAATCTATCTTAAGTTGTTTTGAAGAAGATTTGTTTTTTTAATAAATGCGTAGTCTTAAGTTACCTACTGATCTTATGCAAAAATCATGCATAAAAAAATAGTTTTTGAGTCTTTATTATTTCAGATAGTTAGCCCATTCGAAAGGATAGACGTTCAAAAAATTGTGTAATGAATATCATAATTTTTATAACATTTTTTTCACATTGGGGAATTCAGGTAACAGGAAAATTGGTGGGCTTTTTTCGCTTAAGTTCCACCAGCGTAGCACCCCAGCCACCAGCCTCCAAGGGAGCATTGCTGAACGAGGTCACCAGCGGATTTTTTTTCAAAAGACTCCGAACCCGTTCCTTCAATATCCCTCGGCCCTTTCCATGAACAATTCGCACAGAATAAATTTCTGAATCAATGCATTCTGCAATATAATCATTAAGAAGATTTGGAATATCCTGAGGCTTAAACGTATGAAGATCAAGAATATCTTCTATGGGTATTTTTACAGGTTTCACTGAAAAAATTTCCTCCTGGCGTACAAAGATATGGGCTTGATATTACGAGTTTTGCTGATATAGTATCATGTATCCTGAATCTATTCATTAAAATTACAATATGGAACTGATTAAATGACCAAGTATATTATTCTGCCGTTTTTCGCCTACTTGCTCGGCTCTATTCCATGGGGGCTTATTCTGACTCGGCTGTTTACCCCTATAAATATCAGGCAGGAAGGCAGTGGAAACATCGGCGCAACGAATGTGATGCGAACAGCAGGACCAAGGCTCGGAATCCTTACCCTTACCGGAGATATCCTAAAGGGTGCCTTTCCGGTCTGGTTGGCAGTCTCGATAACAGCGTCAGGTCACGTATGGGGTGCTCTCTATATTGCAATCGTTGCCCTTTCAGCCTTTATAGGACACCTTTATCCTGTGTATATGAAGTTTAAAAGCGGCGGCAAAGGGGTTGCAACTGCAGCAGGGTGCTTTGCCGTTATTTCACCGGTAGCGGTTGCGGTTGCAGTTCTGGTTTTCATTATGTTTATTTGCTGGTTAAACCGTGCTTCTCTCGCATCCCTCGCCGCTGCTGCTGTTCTGCCTGTAGCTGTCTGGAAGGCAACCGGGTCGGGAATTATGACTGGATGTGCCGTTTTAACAATGACGTTAATTTTTTTTCGCCATACGGATAATATCAAAAGACTCCTGGCGGGTACGGAACCAACCATTTGGAAAAAATGATAATACATCAGATTAAATCAGCGACCAGATTAACGTTATGACACCTGCCAATACAAAATTGCTTTCGACCAAAAATTCCAGCCGAATTCCTGGAAGCATATAACCCCGCTCGTGGGCTGAAAGAATGATAAAGACAAAAACCGGACAGATTGCAAGTGCAAAACCAAGACTCGAAATAATATGCAAAGCGCTTGAAATTAAAAGCATGCTAAAATTCAACGCCAGTATCGTTTTTAAAAGATATAAAGATCGTTTTTCACCGAGCAGTATGGGAATCGTCTCCTTTCCCACAATGCGATCGCCTTGCATGTCGAGAATGTCAAAAAACGCCGTCCTTATAAATACTACAGTCATTGACCACAAAAATATTATTACGGTACTCAGGTGAATATTCTCCGACATTGAAACCGGAGGCAACACAGAAGTTACAATTCCCCATGCCATTGTAATCAGAACGGTTTTTGATCCCGGGATATCCCTTATTCGTCGGTATTTATTGAATGAAAGACGTTCCGGTATCAGCCTTATATTGTAAGAGAGACCCATCATGCTCATACCAAAAAGAATTAGAAAAGGAATCAACCCCATTGAATAGGCAGTTACCAGGCCGGCGCCGCCAGCAGCAATGGCAAGAAGGGCAAGCAATATCTTATTTTTGTTATAAAAGGAAGATCTGTCGGGATCATTGTATCGATCTGCCATTGTACCTGTAAGGTGGTTGAAAATGTGCATGGATTGAACATAAAGCATGGATATCAGCACATGAGGCAGGTAATTTGTAATTCCCTGGATTTTGATACAGGCATAGCACAGGCATCCGGCCCCGAAGGACACATAGATGTTTGTAAGGAGCAGTACCCGCTGGATGGAAAAAAGTACCCTTTTCCGGCTGTGCCTCTTTTTATAAGGGATAGCTTCGATGGTTCTGTAAACATTTTTAATAATCCAATTCGGCGTAGAAGCCCCTGCTGTAACACCGATACATTTGGCTCCGGAAAGTGCATCCTTGTCAATTTCCGATTCAGTTTCAATGTGATATGTCGGTTTACCGGTTTTTTTTGCAATTTCAGCAAGCCGCTTCGTATTCCCGCTGTCGTGTCCACCCACAACAATAACAGCATCCACCGAATCCGCCAGGTCACATATCTCAGACTGACGCTTGGCGGTAGAATCACAAATCGTATCAAAGATTTTATAGTGGGGGAATTTTGCACCTGCCCAATTTTTCACTTCTTCAAAAAAAAGGGTGCTTTGCGTGGTCTGGGCAACGATGATCGCTTTTTCAAAAAACGGAAGGGAATCCAGATCATTCAGATTGTCAACAACATACCCTTTGTCGCCGGCATGTCCCAGCAACCCGATTACTTCAGGATGGTCTTTATCTCCGATAATGATGGATGCATAATCTTGTTTGGCATGTTTCCAGATGATGGTCTGAACTTTAATAACGCGCGGGCATGTGGCATCAATAATCTTGTAGCCCGCTTTTTTAAGATTTTGTTTGGTTTGGAAAGGAACGCCGTGAGCACGGATCAGAACCGTACCTGTTCCCCGCTCCGGAATATGATTTAATATGTATATTCCTTTTTCCTTTAACAGGTCTAAAACCTGGGGATTGTGGATAAGGGGCCCAAAGGTGCAAATCGGATTTTCATGTTTATTCGGAGCGTCCAGAACCATTTCAACGGCTCTGCGAACACCCATACAGAAACCCGCATTCTTTGCAATTAATATTTTCATCTACTTTATTCAGATTCTGCTCTATAAAAAAACTTTTTCGAGCGAATCAAACCAGGGGATACAAATCGAGCAAAAGTGCTATTTTTTTAGGAAAATACAGTGATCTACGAGAGACAGCGAATGAATATTGGCAGCTAAAAATTTTTGATCTCCAAAAATACTGACCAGTCGTATGCCGCCATCTTCGGGTTCCACAGTATCAACCGCCTCCATAATCAATATTTTCTCATCCCCTTCGATAAGGTATGCATTTGCTTCACACATGGTATATTCCTTTTTAACGCTTTGGTGGTTTCGTAAAAAGTCAATATTGCTCGCTCCGTGACCATTTGGGGGCGTTTCCATCGGTACCGCTAAATTTCAAGAACTCGGCGCAAGCGCCTCAAACAGCTTGAAATTTTTAACGCTTCACCGCTTGAAACGCTAATTCCCCAAATGCTCAAATGTCGCTCACAAAAGACTTTTTACGAATTTATCATTCTTTAGTATTAAAATTCATTTTTGGGTGAAGTTTATCAGGATTGAACGTCATTATAAAATTTATTTAAATTGTTCTGAATAAGTGCCTCTATAAGATGGGGGAGTGGGGTCGAAGCCAGGCCTACGATTTCAACATTTTCGCGAGAAAGTGGTATAAGCAGTTTTTTTGCCGGACTGGCAGCCACGGCTTCTGCCATTTTCGGTGTAACCTCTCCCATCATGGCATGTGCCATGATAATACCAACTGTTCCGATGATAATGTCAACCTCTTTCGATGTTTGAACAATGGCATTTTCTCCGGATGCGCCCCTGTTTGCCTTGGCTCTAAGCATCTGAGCAGTGGCAATGGCGTTGGTACCCAGGGCAATAATTTCAACAGTTTCTCCAAAAAGATCTTTCAGCTTTTTTATGACGGCACTCCCGATTCCGCCGCCTTGTCCGTCGATGATGCATATCCGAAGTATATCCGATTTTTTATCGGTGTTACACATAATGTTCAATATCAATATCTAAGTACACGTATTCTTAATTACGGTATCGTATTTATGATGAAGTTTGAAGTGAGCTAAAGTTTAAAGTGAGCTAAAGTTAAGGAATTCTGTCAATTATATAAAATCACCGGAGCGAAGCGATTCAATAACTTCCACGATAAACACGGGATAAATAGGCACTTTATATCACTTCAAACTTTTAGCCTTCAGCTTATATGGGCTAATGTCCAGATAAAAATACGTCATCTTATTTATGAATTAGAGCACTTAGAGATACGTATTTATGACTGATTTTTTAACAGATAATAGAATTATCGTCAATGAAAACGGTTGTGGTTTTCCCGTTTTTTCAGGTCATAGGTTATTACAATTTTTTTATTTTGATCCTGTTTTGTCGTTTCCTTTTGGAAAGTCGTCTGCTGGGGCCTTTCTTTCTTGTCGTTGGAACCCATCCGCCTTCATCTTTGTTTCCTATCCCTATTTCACCCATATAAACTGCCAGAGCAATCCTTTCCTCGAACTCGGCAGAACTAATGGTGGCAGCTCCCTTGGAAGTCGCGAAATTAACAATATCCAGATCAGCGCTGACAACCAAGGCTTTTTCCCTTTCCCGACTCGCCATATTTTTGATAACGGAATCGGCCGATTCTCCGGTGCGAGAAAATTTAACCTTGATCCCTTTGATTTGAATGCTGTTATGGGAAAAACCAGGGGCGTTGGTCCCATCAAAGACAACGGTAATCTTGTGAGGTTTTATTCTTTGATATGCAGAAAGCGTGTCAAGAAGCGCTTCTCTGCCGAGTTGAATATCCTGACGATCGAAATCTCTAAATGAATTGGATTGTCGGATTAAATTGTATCCATCGATGATAATATGAATAGACATTATATCTGCTTTAAGAGGCTTAGCAGACGGTCAAGATCGTTATTGCTGTAAAATTCAATTTCAACGCTTCCCTTTTTCCCCCGTCTTTTTATCTGAACCTTGGTCCCGAATCGGCGGGAAAGCTCATCAGCCACATCCGAAAAGAATCTTTGTTCCGAATTCGACAGGAGTTTCTTCGGTCCTTTCTTTTCTGTTTTCAAAAGCTTAATTAAACGTTCTGTTTCCCTGACCGAAAGCCCTTTTGAAATCACCGTCCGCCATACCGTGTTCTGCTGGGCTGAGTTTGCAGCACCCAGTAAGGCCCGCGCATGCCCCATACTCAGGGCCCCGTCCATAATGCCGGCCTTTATTTGTTCAGGCAATTGACGAAGTCTTAAAAAATTGGCGACAGCAGATCTGCTTTTCCCCACACGTTCCGCAGCCTGATCCTGGGTAAGACCAAATTCTATGATAAGCCGATGATATGCCTCAGCCTCTTCAATGGGATTCAAATCTGCCCGCTGCACATTCTCGACAATGGACATTTCCAGCATATCTGCATCTGTAATGGCTTTGACAAGAACCGGCACCTGTTTCAGCCCTGCTTTTTTAGCGGCACGCAAGCGTCTTTCACCGGTTATGAGTTCATAGCCATTATCGTCTTTTCTAACCAATAGGGGCTGTATTATTCCCTGCTGCCGGATTGAGCGGGCCATATCCTCCAATTCATCCTCGGGAAACCGTAAACGCGGCTGGAAAGGATTTGGCCGAATCACCTCGATATCACACGTAAAAAATTCCTTTGACGTGTCTTTCATTGGTTCGATATCAGGCAACAAGGCGTCAAGACCTCTTCCCAGGGCCAATTTTTTGGTTTTTTTGGGACCTGATTCGGCGTCTTTTTTTTTCATTTCTTTTTTCATTTCTATCAGTTGGATTTATTGTTCATTATCTCTTTAGCCAGATCAAAATAACTTTGTGCTCCTCTCGAGGTTGCATCATACAACAATATGGGTTTCCCAAAGCTCGGCGCTTCGCTCAATTTGATGTTTCTGGGAATCATGGTCTTAAATACCAGATGTTTAAAATATCTCTCGGCATCTTCGGCCACCTGATGAGACAGGTTCGTTCTTTTATCAAACATGGTTAGAAGTATGCCGGCGATTTTAAGTTCCGGATTCAGGTTGTACTTGATGCGCTTCATGGTTTGTAGAAGCTGACCAAGCCCTTCCAATGCATAAAATTCACACTGAAGGGGAATAAGCATAAAATCGGCTGCAGTCAGTGCATTTACCGTTAAAAGGCTTAAAGAAGGTGGACAGTCAATGATGATGTATTCGAATGAATTTTTAATTTGGGATAAAAGTTTTTTCAGGGCCATTTCACGCTCGGGGTTTGACATCATTTCCACCTCAAAACCGATCAGTTCCACCCGTGAAGGAATGATTTTCAAAGTGTCTATGTCGCTGTCCAAAATAAGATTCTTGGCATCGACGCTGCCAATCATACCGTGGTATAATGATTTGTTAATATTTTTTTTGTCTATCCCTAAACCGGTTGTTGCATTTCCCTGGGGGTCACAATCCACCAAAAGAATTTTTTTTTCTGAAACTGCCATAGCGGCCGACAGGTTTACCGCCGTGGTTGTTTTTCCCACTCCCCCCTTCTGATTGGCTATGCATATGATCCGTGTCATGGTGACAAACGTTACCATAAAACATGATGTTTGAAAAGCATATAGGGATATGATTTGACTATTAACCGATTGAGTATTAAAAAAGAGGGTGTACATCAAATCAATAGGAGTTCGGTTTCTTATGTATTTATCACCGAAGACCAACACGTTTATTTGTCGAGGTATTTATGAAATTTATTAAAAAAAATATGCTGCTGTGCACTGTTTTCCTTTTTATGTGCGGCATCATCACCCCTAAAGGCGCTTTAGGGATTACGATACAAGAGGAAGAAGAGCTGTCCCGCGAATTCATGAAGGTCATATTCAAACACTACGAACTTATCAAAGATCCTTTAATTGTCGATTACGTCAACGAGGTCGCTAAAAAAATTGTCTCGACGCTTCCCCCCCAGCCGTTTTCTTATCATTTTTATGTAATAAAAGATGATACTTACAATGCTTTTGCAAGCCCTGCAGGCCATATATTTGTCAACAGCGGCCTGCTTGAAGCCATGGAGAGTGAGGAGGAGCTGGCATGTATACTGGCCCATGAAATTTCGCATGTGACGTGCCGCCATATCTCTCAAAAAATAGAAAGGGCCGAAAAAATCAGCTATGCCACACTTGCCGGAATGGTCGCCGGGATATTTCTCGGAACCGGCGGAGCTTCAGCAGCTGCCAATGCAGTCACCCTTGGTTCCGTCGCTGCCGGTCAATCCTTAGCACTTGCATACAGCCGCGAAGATGAAAGGCAGGCTGACCAGATCGGGCTCAACTTGCTAAGAAAAGCGGGGTATAACGGGAAAGGACTCATATCTACACTGGAAAAAATGAGGAACAAACGCTGGTTCGATTCACGTCAGATCCCAACTTATCTGACTACCCATCCGGCTTCGGAAGAACGGATGGCGTATATCGATACCTGGCTTGAAAGAAACAATAAGACCTTAGACAACATCGACCCCTATCCTTATGAAAGGGCGCATACACGGCTCATTGCCATGTACGGGGATGAGAGTAACGCGTTAAAAAAATTTAAATCGGAGGTGGATAACCATCCCGATAACCCCCTGGGCCATTATGGATACGGTCTGATCCTGACAAAGAAGGGCGAACGCAAAAAGGCTGAAGAACACCTCAAGAAAGCTTTGGCAAAAAACGCTTTTGACCCTTATATTTTAAAGGATCTCGGCCATCTCTATTTTCTCGAGGGTAGGTATCAGGAAGCATTCACCATTCTGGATGGAGCTGCCAGCATCAATTCCAATGATCCTGAGATACTTTTTTATCTGGGACGTACCCAGGTTGAACTTGGCCGCCTCATGGATGCCGTCGCTACATTCGAAGGACTTACTTCAAAATATCAAAATTATCCGGATGCATTCCGTTCACTGAGTGAAACCTATTGGAAGCTTGGGAAAATGGATGATTATCATTATTATCTGGGGATCTATTACGTAAAGCTGTCGAATTATAGAAATGCTGATTTCCACCTAAAAAAGGCCTTGGACAGCACAATCGACCTGGATAAAAAAACCAAAATCGAAGCATTATTAAAAGAAATCGGAACGGAAATGAGAAAATCAAAAAAGGAGGACCGAGATAAAGCAAACAAAAATTAGGATATGAAATTTGAAGCTACGGGTCAGCAACGGTCAAAATGAGAAAATTGCATGGTAAATGTTCCTCTGCCCTGGGTTGCTGATCGTAGTGATGTCGAGTATCCGAACATCCGTGCCAACGGAACGATAACTTTTATTACCTGTACTCCCATTTTGTGTTCGATAGATTCAATTTTCCCGTTTCGGGCATTAAGATCCCCTATTACGTCTCCCGTAAAAGCTTCCGGTACAAAAACTTCCACACTCATAATCGGATCAAGAAGGAACGGTTGACCTTTCATCAGCGCTTTTTTGCAGGCCATCGATGCACTGACGGTGTAAGACAGTTCGGTACTCAAAGATTCTTTATATACGCCTCCGATGAGAACCGCCTCAACATCGACAACAGGATACCCCATCAAAGCGCCGCTTTCCAGTGCTTCCATTACACCCTTTTTGATCGCGGGAATAAACGTATCCGGTATCGTTTCATCAGTAATTCCAGATCTGAACCTATTCTCTGAACCTCTTTCCAGGGGGAACAATTTTAACGAAACTTCGGCATAGTGTCGGCTCCCTGCCACCTCTTTGTCGAATATTGCAGATGCATGTCCCTCTTTTCCAATGGTTTCCCGATAGACGACCTGCGGTTTCCCCACATTGACGTTGGTGTTGAATTCGCGCTGCATGCGGCTGATGATCACTTCGAGATGAAGTTCTCCCATACCCGACAAAATTGTCTGTCCGGTGTCTTCATCCTTTCGAAGTTTAAGCGTCGGATCTTCAGCCATGAATTTATCGAGGACCTGATCGAGCTTCTCCTGGTCGGCATGGGTTTTAGGTTCTACAGCCACGGAAATGACCGGCTCGTAAAATTCAATTCTTTCCAACAAAACAGGATGATCTTTAGAACAGAGGGTCTCTCCCGTAGAGGACTCTCTCAATCCAACGACTCCGACAAGACTTCCGGCATCGGCGGAATCGATTCGTTCTCTCTTGTTGGCATGCATTTTTAATATGCGTGAAATCTTTTCATTTATTTTTCGAGACGGATTGTAGGTGTCCGATTTGGTATTCATTGTCCCGCTGTAAATTCTTACAAAGGACAGTTTGCGGCCCTCTATCATCGAAACTTTGAATATGAGGGCCGCAAGAGGATCACTGCTATTCGCTCTGCATTCGACAGGCTGGCCTGTTTCAGGGTGGACGCCTTTGATTGAGGGAATGTCCACAGGACTGGGAAGAAATTCCACGATAGCGTCAAGTAGCGGCTGTATGCCTTTATTTTTTAACGCACTGCCGCAAAGAATCGGCACCAGTTTCAAATTGACGGTTGCCTGTCTTATGGCGCCAAGCAGCCTTTCCGAAGTAATCGGGATTTCCGATAGGTAATCCTCCATTATGGCATCATCAATTTCAGCAACGGTTTCGATCAGTTTTTCACGATACTCTTTTGCAGTGTCGAGAAGGGCCGAAGGAACATCTTCTTCCCTAAAAGTTGCCCCCAAAGTCTCATCTTCCCAGATGACCTGTTTCATGTCGATGAGATCGATAACACCCGAAAAATCATCTTCCAATCCCACCGGCAGCTGCAAAATCAGCGGACTTGCATTCAATCTTTTTTTCATCATTTCGATTGTACCAATGAAATCAGCACCGATCCGATCAAGTTTGTTGATAAAGGCAATCTTTGGGACACGATACTTGTCTGCCTGCCGCCATACGGTTTCCGACTGAGGTTCCACACCGCCGACCGCACAAAAGACACCGACGGCGCCGTCAAGTACCCTCAATGAACGCTCAACCTCGATGGTAAAATCAACATGTCCCGGTGTATCGATGATATGGACGTCACGCCCTTTCCAGTGACAAGCGGTAACGGCGGAAGTAATGGTAATGCCACGTTCCTGTTCATCAGGCATCCAGTCCATTATCGCTTCACCGTCATGAACCTCACCGATTTTGTGGGATCGACCGGTATAGTACAGTATACGCTCTGTAACGGTAGTCTTCCCGGCATCAATGTGGGCGATGATACCAATATTTCTTATATTTTTAATGTGGTCCTTTTTTTTCATCGTATCAGAAGCATGTTGGCTTTAAACGGAAAACGCAAATCGATATGACCGTCAAGGGTCATCATTTCTCTTCCGCCGATCAGAATCTTAACGGTATCGATTTCAGGAATATTCAATATCAACGAATTTACTATTGAATATATCGTAAACAGCTCCGACTTGACGCCACCAGGATGAGAATCCTTTATGGTATCGGACATATCGGCATAAGCTGTTGCATCTCCAATGATATAGAATGCCTTGAGTTTTGTGCCTTCAGGGATGGTTCGCATCAGCCCGGTCCGGGGTCCTTCGATCAGGGCCTCGACAATCGCTTTGCCTGATTCGATCGGATCATTCGAATGAAAAAAATCCCGTCCTTCTGCTTTGAGAAACGAATTGTTTTTATCTGCAAAATACAGGTGAATGACGGGTTTGGCCAAATGTTCTGTTTCTGCGGCTTTTGCGGTTTGTTCTGTTTGATCCATAACCTGTGATGCTGCGGATCTGTTCAAAAACATCACGGATATGACGATTCCGGCAAAAATAGAAAAAATAATATTGCGCATAGGTCGGTTTTCCATCATGGCATAACCCCTAACCATTTATCATCGCTAAAATAAAGAACATTTTTAAGCCAATATGCGAATTATGTCAAGGCAAGATGAAGAAAAGGCGTTTTTGATTATGATGCCCCATAGCTATGTAAACCCGGCAGATAATTTACTCCGAAATATGTAAAAAGTACCGCAAAAAATCCAATGATGGAAAGGTAGGCAATGCGTTTGCCGCCCCAGCCCTTCATCATCCGGGCATGCAGCAATGTCGCATAAATGAACCAGGTTATGAGAGACCAGGTTTCCTTGGGATCCCAGCCCCAGTAACGACCCCAGGCCGAATTGGCCCAGACCGCTCCGGTGATGATACCAATCGTCAAAAATAGAAACCCGAACATTATCATTTGATGGTTCAGTTCTTCCAAAACCTTGGTATTCGGGAAGTGTGCAAGCAAACTGCTCTTACCCCCGGTATCCCTTTGCTTGAAAAGATACATACAGCTGATGCCAAACGCAATGGCAAAGGCAGCGTATCCGACAAAACAGGTTATAACATGGGCAATCAGCCAGTTGCTTTTCAATGCCGGAAGCAGCGGCTGTATCCGATCACTGATATTTGGGGACATAGAGGCGTAAGCCATTGCCAAAAAAGCGATCGGCGTCGTAAATGCGCCGATAATACGATTTTTGTATTTCATTTCAATGACCAGATAAACAATAATGATCGTCATTGCAAAAAAGACCAGAGATTCATACAGGTTTGACAGCGGGGCATGACCGATGCCGAGCCTGTAAGATTCCACCCATCGCATAATGACACCTGCAAGGTTACCTGATACACCGATCATTGTCGTCCAGGTTGCCAGCCGACCCGGTAACGGTTTTTTGAATACCCAGAAGGCGATATATAAAAAAGCCGCCAAACCGTATATAAATGTTGTGATGGACAGCAAGAATGAACTGTTCATTATCCTCCTCTCTTTTTGTATCTCAGCCTAATGTAAAATTAGGATCCTATTTCTATGAGCGATGTTTCAAGTCGATCAGTTTTTCAGAAATCCGCTTTATCTTGTTTTGCATGCCGAATTTATTCTTATTGGCGGTACCTGAAACCATGACCCTGCATTTCTTCCCTTTCTTGACGATATCGATGCAAAGTCGCTGGTGGGAAATGAAAAAAGTGACGTAACACCCGATAATCAACAAAATAAATCCGGAGTAAACGACCCAAACTCCGGGATCTTTTGTAACTTGAAGGCCGGTATAATATCGGGGAGTGTATTCTGACACGGAAACAATGATATCTCTTTTCTGCATCCTGTCAAAATCCGGGAAACGCAAAGGAAGAACGATTTCAACGGTAGATCCATTATCATGGGCAAGCATCCCGATAAAGGCCTCGCCAATGGGTCTACCCCTGAAGTTGTAAGAACCGACATAATCTTTGAGAATAAATTTTCCCCCGGCTTCCGGGATTTCGATCTGCTGACCGATCAACACCTTTTTCTTATACTCTTTCCCTGTTTTGCTGCTTGTGAAACTCAGTGTAACTTCCTTTGGAGGAAGTTGGCCATAACTCGATTGAAATATATTGATCCCCTTGTAACGAAGGGGATCGTTCACAACGATATCTTTTTTTAATACAGGCTTACCGTTCTCAGTGATGGTTAAACTGGAACGATATTCTTTAGGCATTCCTGAATCATAAAAACTGACGTTAAAATCCTCGCACAATATCCCGAAATCCAGAGGTTGTGTTCGTCCGGGATTACGTATTCTGATGCTGTTCGCCACCTCGCCTTCCGGGATATTGACATATCCGTCAAAACCGAAAAAAGATCCGATAAGGGCTCCGATCAACATTAAAACAACGCTCAGATGCACACCATAAACACCCAGGCGGGTCCAGCGCCATTTCTCAGCAAAAATACTATAGCTCTTGTCCGTCTGTTCGGTCCTGATATATCCAAAGCCTCTGGATACAAAGGGTTCATATAAATCTTTCAACTGTTCAGACGGACGATCGACGTCAAAATATTCATTGTCGGTCTGGTCCCTGAACCTTGAGAGAATAAAAGGGGGATTTTTAATAAAAACAATCTTCCATGTGGTTGAAAGCCGATCGATTGAACAGACAATGATATTTAGGGTCAGCAAAACAATCAGCAGTTGAAACCACCAGGAATGGTACATATCGAATAAGTCAAAAACATTAAATAATCTGTAAAGAAACTCACCGTATGCCTGAACGTAAGCAGCCGGGTTTTCATTCTGCGGAATGAGCGTTCCGACAATCGAAGTGGCTGCAAGAGACAGCAGGAGAACTACAGTAAGCTTAACAGAAGTAAAAAATTTCCATATGGTATTCAAGTTATTCAGAAGATACCTCCATTTTTATTCATTGATTCCAAAAATCTTCTGTCTTTTTAACACCGACCCTTGCGCTACCTCTAATCGTCTTGTCTATCGGCGTTTTTGGTTATGTGTTCGCAAATCCGTTTATACGTCAATTCTGAATTTTTTATACAATCACCCACAGAGATCCCGCCTCGGTAATTACCGCTTAAAAAAATTCCGGGGTGGTTCGACTCAAACTGTTCAAAATATCTTTCGTGTTCAATATATCCAATACGGTATTGGGGAATGGCTTTCGGCCACATTTTCTCTTTGACAAATATGGGATCTTCTTCAATACGCATTATTTTCTTGAACTCTTTAATCACGGTATCAAGATGCTTATCATTTCCGTTATCAAACAGTTCTGGGGATCGAGCTCCCCCGACAAACAGTGTAAAAGCTGTCATATCGTCTTTTGCACGGCAAGGGAAAATTGCTGAATTCCATATTGCTCCCAAAAAGGTTTTATTTTCTTTTTCCGGAATTAAAAATCCAAATCCGTCGAGAACCTGACCGACAGACGCTTTCCGGAATCCTAAATACAGCACTTTTACGGGAGGATAATAAATGTCATTCAAATGGTTGATCAATTCATCCCCCCAATGGTCAAAAACAGATGCGGCATGATATGCCGGAACCGTAGATAGTACAATATCCGTAATCCTTTGTTCTGATGTATCGCTATGACGGTATAAAACTTTAAATTTAGGGCCGGATTTTACAACCCTTTCAACCTTACAGTTGTATCTGACTTTATCGCCTAATTTGGCGGCAATGGCTGCGGGAAAACTTTGCATCCCTTTAATAAATGAAAACATCCTTGCGCTTTGTTTGGATTGCTCTCCCCGTCTTTTCCTTTCTTTCGCACCTAAAACAAATCCTTTGAATAAACCGCCATACAATTCTTCCAATCGATACAACTTGGGCAAGGCGGATTGAACGCTCAGATTGTCGGGATTTCCTGCAAATATTCCGGCAACGAAAGGATTTACTGCATAATCAAGAAATTCCTGCCCCAGTCGTCTTTTTACAAATTCAGAAATGCTTTGATAATATCCTTCATTAGATTTTCTCGAGAACGGTTCGGCTAAAAGACGCAACTTGGCTTCAGGTGAAAACAGTTTTGTTTTTAAAAAAGCAACCGGACTCGTCGGAAGCGCATGAAGTCGATTGTTTCTTAAGATATATCTTTTTTTGGCTTTCTCCAGGGCATAAATCATTTCGTCTTTAAGTCCGACGTGCTCGACAATCTGTCCGATCAATGGTGTCGTTTCAAGTCCGCTGTTAGGTCCATAATCAATCAGAAACCCATCTTCGTACCTGGAGATCATTGACCCGCCGGGCTCTTTTTTGGACTCAAGAACGGTTATTTCAAACCCTTTTTTATTTAACCAAAAAGCAGTGGCAAGCCCTGATATGCCTGCACCGAGAACCGTAATGTTAATTGTGCCTTTATCCATTTATTTCATAATGTTATGACGCTATCACGCTTTATATTTGAAGCGCTTGCACGGCCAGATCTTTAAGCGCAGCAACAAATGTTTTTGAATTGTTTAACCCTTCCATTACAAAATAATTTTCGATGCCCACCTCATTTGCGACAATTCTGTATTCAACGTCGAGTTCAAACAGGGTTTCAATATGATCGGATACAAAACTAATCGGGATAACAAGTAAGTGTTTTTTCCTTTTTTCAGCCAGCCCTTTAATCATTTCATGTGTGGACGGTTTAAGCCATTTGGCAGGACCGACTTTGCTTTGAAAGCATAAATGATATTCATGCGAAAAATTGCGGGCTTTCATCACACACGCAACGGTTTTGTTTATTTGCTTTGGATATGGATCCCCTTGTTTGGCCAAGCTTTCAGGCAGACCATGAGCGCTGAACAACAATTGAATATCGTCTCTCACGTTTTCAGGAAATCGTAAGATCGTTTCATCTATCCTTTCATTTAATGCACCAATATATCGGTGGTTATCACAATACTCATACACATAGGTTAATTTTCCGCCATCTCCCTTGTACACTCGTTTCCATTCGTTAAATGAAGACCCTGTCGTGGTGATTGAGTAATGCGGGTACAGGGGGAGCAGTGCTATCTTATCAAATGCTTTTTCCAACACCTTTTCAGCAACATCTTTTATTGTCGGATTCCAATATCTCATTGCTGAATAAACTTCGATGCCTGGAACCATTTTTTGCAGTTCTTGCTGAAGCATTGACCGCTGCAATTGTGTCCAATCATTGATGGGAGATTTCCCGCCGATTCGCTTGTACTTTTCCCTCACCGCCGGTGCGCGAAAACCGGACATTATTTTTGCGAATAATTTTTGTCCAACCGGTATTTTAAATATGTCACGATCACTAAACAGATTGAATAAAAAAGGTTTTACTGCTTCCAGGGAATCCGGACCGCCCAGATTAAAAAGAACCACCGCGTATTTATTCATATAATTCATATAAACATTTGTCCTGATATTGTATTAACAACGGGTTGGTTTTATAAAAGGATTATTATTTCAACAATCACCGATGATATTGAAATTTATACGGTCCTTGAATAGCGGGCATGATCTTCTTTTCTTTCGATATAACCGTCAAAATTCATTGCGATGTTTCTGATCAAGAGCCTGCCCATCCTGGTTATTTTCAGCATCCTGTTTTCGATGGAGATCAGGTTATCGGCCATCATCTCATTAAGGTTGTTTAGCCCCCAGCTGAAATAGGTCTCAAAATCTATATTAAATTCATCTTCAATTGAAGCAAAATCGAGTTCAAAATCACACATGAGTTTTATAATAACATGCCGACGCAACAGATCATCGTCGTCCAAATAAAATCCTTTGGCTGTCGGCAAAATTCCCTTATCAAGTGCGGCATGATATTTTTTTTCTTTTTTTATGTTTTGCGCATAAATGCGTCCAAACTGGCTGATACTGGTAATGCCCATGGCATAAAGATCCGAACCTGCATGGGTGCTGTAGCCTTGAAAATTTCTGTAAAGTTTTTTTGCTTTCAGCGCCAGTGTGAGTTCATCCTCGGGTTTGGCAAAATGATCCATGCCGATAAACACGTAACCTGCCTGTGTAAGTTTTCGAGTTGACATCTTGAGAATATTAAGTTTTTCTTCAGGAACAGGCAAATCTTCCGGACGAATTACTTTTTGATGTTTTTTCATCCAAGGGACGTAAGCAAAATTGAAGAGCGCGATTCTGTCGGGATCAATTTCAATAACGGTATCCACTGTCTTTTCAAAAGATTTTGCAGATTGAAAAGGGAGCCCGTACATTAAATCGAGATTAATGCTTTCGAATCCTAATTCGCGCACCCATTCGACAACCTGTCTTGTCAGGCTTTCCGGCTGTATCCGGTTAACCGCTTTTTGAACCTTTTCGTTAATGTCCTGCACCCCCATGCTGATGCGATTAAAGCCGCCGTTTTTCAAAGCCGCAAGATGTTCTTTGGTTAATTCTCTGGGATCAATTTCACATCCGGCCTCCACATCCGTATTAAAATCAAACCTTTTTTGAATGTAAGAACTTAAATCGGCGATTTCATCCGGTTTCAAATGCGTGGGCGTACCGCCGCCCCAGTGCAGTTGGGTTGTTTTTCTATCCTGTGAAATATGGGCCGAAATCAAGTCTATCTCGCGCTTTAAGTAATCAATATAATTCTTAATCCTGTCTCTGTTTCTGGTTACAATCATATTGCAGCCGCAAAAGTAACAGAGTGTATCACAAAACGGAAGATGGAAATACAACGACAAATCAGGCAAATTCTGGCCCTTATTGGTCTTGATGACCTCATCAAGGTAATTTTTATGGGTAAACGATTCATTAAAATGAGGCGCTGTCGGATAACTGGTGTAGCGCGGCCCTGGCTTGTCATATTTTTTAATTAAATCTATATCGATATCAAGCACGATTTACCCCTCAATTTTCTGCCTTACACATCTTCATGTGGCTTTTTTCCATTTAGCCATCCCATTTCCTTATGATTTTACCTTAAAATATTTTCTCGGCCAGTTGATTCAGCCTCAAGGAAGGCGAAAAAAATAACCACAGGCCATTAATTGATATTCCGAGGATTATTTATTGATAGACACTAACTAACGGTGTGGTCTTTATCATCCATGTGATAAGATACACTCTCTTCTTTAACAAAATTCACTAACGTCTTAAGGTTTTCCGGTTGGACATCGGGCAGTATCCCGTGACCGAGATTGAAAATATGCCCGTTTCCCTTACCAAATGACTGTAATATTTTCTTGGCTTCATATTTTATCTTTTCATGGCCGGCATAAAGAATCGCGGGATCAAGGTTCCCCTGAAGGGCAACCTTATCTCCAACCTTTCTCCTGACTTCACCGATATTCATCGTCCAATCAAGACCCAATACATCAGCACCGCTTTCAGCTAGTTTGTTCAAATGATAGTGCACGCCTTTCGCAAACACAATGACTGGCACCTCTTTTCCTTTGACCTCGGATATTATCTTCCGAATATAATTCAAAGAAAATTCCTCAAAATCATCTTGAGAAAGAATTCCGCCCCAAGTATCGAATAGTTGAACGGCATCGACTCCGGATTCAATCTTTGCGCATAAATATGCTGCTACGGCATCAGCAACTTTGTCCAAAAGATTATGGGCCAGTTTTGGATTATTGTAAATTAAACATTTAACCTTTGAAAATGTCTTAGACCCCTGGCCTTCAACCATATATGCCAACAATGTCCAGGGAGAACCGCTGAAACCGATCAATGGCACACGCCGGTTTAATTCCTTCTTTGTTAAGGTTACGGCATCGAGCACATATTTTAAGTCGACTGTCGGGTCAATTTTTTTAAGATTTTTAGCATCATGTTCATTTCGAATCGGATGTGGAAACACAGGGCCAGTACCTTCATGCATTTCAAGGTGCATACCCATTGCTTCAGGAATAACAAGAATATCGGAAAAAATGATAGCGGCATCAACTCCGATCAAATCGATCGGCTGTAATGTTACTTCGCTCGCAAGATCAGGCGTTTTGCACATGGTAAGAAAATCAACTTTTTGGCGAACCGCTCTATATTCCGGCAAATACCGCCCTGCCTGGCGCATAATCCATATCGGAGTTCTTTCAACCGGCAAACGTTTGCAAGCGCGTAAAAACAAATCATTTTGAAACTTGCCCACCATTACCCCCCTTTAGTCTCTGAATAAAAAAAAGTTTAGGCAATATTCAAGCAGCGATTCGCAATATTAACATTTGATCCTGATTTTAACAATACCTTTGGGATTTAATGTCTTAAATGCGATATTAACCCCCCAAAACGAGATAAAACCCTTCTAAGAAATATTGACATAACTATAACAATGTGGTACAAGAGTTATCTATATGCTATTTACCCCTATATTTTCAATAAATTTATAGTTTTTTTGACAAATAAACCATGAAATCGCCCTTCCCGATTTTAAATAAACTTTTTATATGTCTGGAATTCTCTGTTTCCGTGATCATGCTCCTTGCCATAGGATGCAGCCGTGATGCCGGTTATACGCCGGTCGATCCCGATGAACTCATATTCTAAATGAAAATTATTTACGAAGAAAAAACTACTCCGGAAAAATGATTTGACATCGATTTTGGACATATTCTAAACTCAAAATATAATTGATTCTTTGTAACTGTTTAGATTTTTGAAACAAACCCGTTTTTAGAAAGCTTCAGGTGTGCTTAAATTTTTAATGGAAGCTGTTTGACCCGCCTGCCACGTAAGGCACGAGCCGTTATCTAAGAGTTTTATCCGCCTTCAGCGTGGTCTTTCAGAAAAAATTTAAGCGCACCTGGAGCGATTCATTTTCAAAAGGCTAAACTCTTACGATTCTTTTTATTATATAGGAAGCTATGGAGGACATATGAAAATCGAAAAAAACAATGTTCAATCGGTTGTG
Organism: Desulfobacterales bacterium; assembly: GCA_046484425.1. Lineage (GTDB taxonomy): Bacteria > Desulfobacterota > Desulfobacteria > Desulfobacterales > UBA11574 > UBA11574. Next base: position 19,334 of record JAWOIY010000116.1, read on the forward strand.
AATGGTTTTTTTGCCGATCTTGTGATGACAAGAAGATCGTTCATGAAAAAAGCCACGGCAGCGACCGGCACCGCGGTTACGATTGGTGCCTTGAAACCGTCGCTCAAGGTTTTGGCGGCAACCGGAGAGGTCTCGGCGGGTGAAATGGGAGAGTGGAAGGCCTCGACCTGCCAGGGATGCACTTCCTGGTGCTCCAAACAAGTCTATGTCATCGACGGCCGGGCCGTAAAGGTCAGGGGAAATCCCAACTCAAAAGTCAACGTTGGTGAAGGATGTCCCCGGTCCCATCTCGGTTTGCAGCAAGTGTATGATCCGGATCGCATTAAAACTCCCATGAAACGAACAAACTCCAAAAAAGGACGCAACGAGGATCCAAAGTTTGTTCCGATCTCCTGGGATGAGGCGCTCAGCACCATCGCCGACAAGATCATGGAACTCAGAAATAACGACGAAACCCACAAATACATGCTGATGCGAGGTCGCTACTCGTATATGAGAGATATACTGTATGACCGAATGACGAAGATTATCGGATCTCCCAACAACATTTCCCACAGCGCCATCTGTGCCGAGGCCGAAAAGTTCGGTCCTTACTATACGGAAGGATACTGGAACTACCGGCAATACGATGTCACAAATTCACGGTATGTCCTTATATGGGGTGCAGACCCCGTGGCAGCCAACCGGCAGGTATCCTATTACTCCAGTGTTTGGGGAGATGTCATCGGCAAGGCGACCATCGCCGTTGTCGAACCGAGGCTTTCCGCCACGGCGACCAAAGCCGACGAATGGCTGCCGATTAAGCCCGGACAGGACGGTGCCCTGGCCGCGGCCATCGCCCACACCATTTTAACCGGGGGATATTGGTATCGCGAATTTGTCGGCGATTTCATCGACGGACAAAACCGTTTTGTGGCCGGTCAGGAAGTCAACGAAAAGGACTTTGAGGAAAAACACACCCATGGTCTGGTTAAATGGTGGAATCTCGAACTGAAAGACAAAACCGTCGCCTGGGCGGCCGAACGCACCGGACTGCCTGCGGATCAGATTCAACGCGTTGCCGTCGGGTATGCCGAGGCCGCGCCCCATTGCATCTCCTGGGTCGGGGGAGGGCCGGTGATGCAGGTTCGCGGCGCCTACGCCAGCATGATCTGCCATGCCTTAAACGGGTTGACCGGAGGTGTCGACAATGTCGGCGGAACCCTTCAATCCAACAAGGAATACACCAAAGAGTTCCCGGAACCGGATGATTTCATGGACGATATCGCCAAAAAGGGAAAAAAATATGGGAAAATCGACCATCGCGGTCGGCTGGAGTTTCCTGCCATTAAAGAGGGCAAACCCGGCTCGGCGGTGATTACCAACAACGCCGCCGATGGCATATTGAACAGCGATCCGATGGAGATCAAAGTGGCCATCGGCTACATGAACAACTTCACCTTTTCCTGCGGACAACCCGAACGTTGGGAGCGGGCGTTATCCAAAATTCCATTCCTCGTCCACATCACCACCAATGCCTCCGAGTTTTCATGGTTTTCCGACATATTGCTGCCTGACACCCATCACATGTTTGAAAAATGGGGCTATGTTAAGTCCATCGGCAACGGCTACCGGCACGTGACCCTTATGCAGCCGTTGGTCAAACCGGTCTGGGATTACAAGATCGACGAAACCGAAATCCCCTGGCTGATCGCCGAAAAGCTGGCAGAACGCGGATTTGACAACCTGCTGCGCCATTACAAGGAGTATAAGGATCCGGAAACCGGCAAGGCTCCCGCCAATGAGAAAGAATTTGCCCTGTATTCCCTCAAGCTTGCCACCCAGAACCTCTGGGATCCGTCCCAATACAAAGGCGGCGACAAGATTAACGGATGGGAGGAATTTCTCAAAATCGGCGTATGGAACTCCGACCCCTACACATACCGTAAGCTTTGGGGAAACATGAAGACCAAAACCAAAAAATTCGAATTCTACAGTGAAACCCTGAAAGCCGCCCTGGAAAAGCACGCTGAAAATCACAACACTACCGTGGATCACGTGCTGGAGATATGCCAGTACCAGGCACGCGGGGAAAGGGCTTTTGTGCCACACTACGAAGAACCTTTCATTGCAGGAGATGAAAAGGAATTTCCGTTTATCTTTGTCGATCACAAATCCCGATTGAACCGGGAAGGTCGTACACCCAACTGCACCTGGTACTATGAATTCAAGGATGTCGACCCCGGCGATGAAATCTGGGAGGACGTTGCCAAAATCAATCCGCTGGACGCTCAAACGCTGGGGATCAAAAGCGGCGATGAGATCAGGATTACCTCGGAAACCGGCAGTCTGGCCTGTAAGGCCAAGCTGTGGGAAGGTGTACGACCGGGTACCGTGGCAAAATGTTACGGCCAGGGACACTGGGCATACGGCACTGTGGCGTCCAAGGAATTCGGCAAAGTTCCCCGTGGCGGAAGCAACAATGATGTGATCCCTGCGGTTTACGATCGTTTAAGCGGCAGCACGGTTCGGCACGCCGGTACCCGCGTTAAAATCGAAAAAGTTTAGGAGGTGAACTCATGCCGAGATATGCAATGGTCATCGACTTGCAACGCTGCGTCGGGTGCGGCGCCTGCAGTATCGCCTGTAGAAGTGAAAACAACGTGCCTGAAGGCATCTACTGGTCCAACAAGATTACGGAAACCGTCGGTACGTTTCCCAATGTCAGGCACCACTACATTCCTACCCTGTGCAACCACTGCGAATATGCGCCATGCGTGAGGGGTTGCCCGACAAAAGCCATGCACAAGCTGGATAACGGCATCACCATGCACGACCCTAAAAAGTGCATCGGCTGCAAGTACTGTGAATTTAACTGCCCGTATGGGGTAATTTACTTTAACTGGAAAGAACCGCACCAGTTCTGGAAGAACAATAATGCGCTGTTTAAAGGCGGCACATCTTCCCCCAGGGAGGAAGTGGAAAAGGTCGGCGCCGAGAAGATACCGTACTTCAACCCGGAAAGGGGCGCAACCCTGCCTGCCAACCGGCCCAAGGGCGTCGTGGAAAAATGTACCTTCTGTGATCACCGCCTTCAAAAAGGGTTGCTGCCAACCTGTGTGGATGCCTGTCCGGCCAATGCCCGGATTTTCGGGGACATCAAGGACCCTGACAGCGACGTGGTCAAACTCCTCGGAAAGTTTCGCCCGTTCAGGTTGCGGGAGCAACTTGGAACCGACCCTCATGTTTATTATATCCGGGATTTCAATCCGGCCCAGTACAGGCCGACGAAAGGAGGTGTTTAAATGGGTGAGAAAAAAGGATTATACGGCACATGGCTTGTGGTGCTCGGTATTGGGATCCTCCTTGGATTATTTACCTCAGTAAAGCTTTTTATCCAGGGCCACTGGCTTTTCAACACGAATGATGTTCTCCTTTGGTCATTACCTTTAGGGGTCTACATATATTTGGCGCTCACAAGTTCCGGTCTGACCCTTCTGGCAGGTGTGCCTCTGGTACTCAAAGTCAAAAAATACGAGCCATTTGCCAAACGTTTGGTATTTCTGGCCATCTCAACCCTTATGGGGGCATTTGTGGCCATCGGACTTGAGCTTGGCTCAGTCCAAAATATGTACTGGTTTTTGTTCTCTCCGAATTTCTCATCACCCTTGATGTGGATGGGTTTGATTTACGGTGCGGAACTGGTGGTGCTGATCGTCAAGTTCTGGAGAATGCATTTAGGAGACTGGCACAGCGGATTCAGCAATACCCTGGGCGTCGTATCGTTCCTGTTAGCTTTGATAGCACCGTTAATGATCGGCTCGATTTTTGGCATCACCGAATCGCGCGTCACTTACTTTGGCCCAATGATGTCGGTTTACAGCTTTGTGCTGGGATTGCTCAGCGGCACGGCCCTGTTTTTGCTTTACAGCATGATCGTTCATCGAGTCACCGGCAACGGAATCGTTGAACGGCAAACCCCTTTGTACAATGAGTTTGCCGTTATCCTTACGTACGTTGCGGGAATTGCGGTTGTCCTTTCGCTTGTTAGGATCGCTATCGCATCGGCCACTACGGTCCCGGAGTTTCTGGTTTATCATAAATTTGAGCATGCTTTCGGCGCATTTCAGGGTGTTCAGCTTGAAGTCTTGTTTGGGCTTGTGCTGCCGTTTGTGTTGCTGCTGATACCGTTGGTTCGCAAGAGTATGGTCGGCAAGACGGTCACCTCGGTTTTAATTCTGGCCGGAACGCTGATGAAGCATATGGAAATTCTGTTGGCCGGGCAGAGCCATCCGGTCGGGCCTAAATTAGAGCAATACCCTGCATTTATCAGCTATTTTCCGAGCATATGGGAATGGCTGGTGTTTGTGTTTGCCCTTGCCGTCATGCTGCTGTTGTATACCCTTGGAGAACGTTATCTGAAACTGGCAGAAGTACCTCAATAAACAACCTACGAATCACATGCGATGTTGGCCCGAAAAGAGGCCGGCATCGCATCGATTCAAACCCAACGCATTTAAAGACAGAATTTAGGACAGGTATGGAAACAAAAAAAATCATAAATCGTGAATTGTCGAGGATGGAAGCATTTCGACTCTTGAGCGAATGCTATTTTCTGCCGAATCCGGTTTTATCTGAGGTATTGGATAATTTAGAACTCCTCTTGGGAAATGTGAGTAAGTCTGCGAGTAATTGTGTTCGGCATATGCGCAAAGAGGCTGAAAACGGATTGGATTTAGAAGCACTTAAAATTGATTTTGCAAAATTGTTCGTCGGCCCTTATAAACTGCTGGCCGCACCCTACGGGTCGGTGTATTTGGACGATGGACGAACCCTGATGGGCAACTCTACCCTTGACGTGAAAAACAGATATCGGGAAGAGGGCCTGGACACTGGAAAAAATTTCAAAGATGCCCCCGATCATATCACTGCTGAACTTGAATTCATGTATTATCTAATTTATAAAGAAATCGAAGCCGTCTCAAACTCAGACATGGAAGCCGCAATCGGCTTTATTCAAAAACAGAAATGTTTTTTAGAAAGCCATCTCATCGCCTGGGTACCGGAATTTGCCGGTAACATCATTGAAAATGCTGATACATTGTTTTATCAGAATCTCGCAAAAGCAACCCAATCGTTTTTGATAGAAAATTACCAGGTCGTTTGCGCGACGCTTGATTCCGGACAGTTTAATTCAGAAAAACGCATTGAAATAAATTCGCTCCGGGTGCAATGAAGATATTGTATCGAATCTGACTGTTATCAAAAGTATTCGGAAGATTGATTTCAGTTTTTTATTGTCATATGTTATGTTAACATTAACATAACGTAGAGCACCGGACTTGCACATGCAAGATTTTGACACGTTGTTAAAAAATTCAGCCGCGGCCCACGGACATTTGTGCCCTGGACAGGTGGTGGGTGTGCGAATGGCCATGCTGGGATGCAGGCTCATCGGCCTGGATGAACCGAGCCGTATCGACCAGATCAAAAAACTCATCGTTTTTGTCGAGATGGATCGCTGTACCGGCGATGCGGTGGCCCACGTCACCGGTGTCAAACTGGGACGCCGATCCTTGAAGTTCATGGACTATGGCATTATGGCCGCTACTTTCGTGAATTTGGGAACAAACACGGCGTTTCGGGTGATATCTACAGAGGAAGCCAGAGATCTGGCACCCGTTTATGCGCCTGAAATACCGGAAAAGTATCCGCAACAGCTTGAAGCCTACAATCGAATGCCGGACAGCGTGTTGTTTCGGGTGCAAAAGGTTCGGGTGGATATGTCCGAATACGACTTGCCGGGCCCGACCCGGAAAAAGGTTTCATGCACCCGTTGCGGGCAGGTGGTTCGGGATAACCGCGAAGTGGTTCAAAACGGTCATATTCTTTGCAAGCCTTGTGCACAAGGAGCCTATTTCTCCGAAGCAGAAGAAATCACCTGGCCGGATATGAACTGGACACCTGTTCAAAAAGATGAGCAGATATTTGTTGCCACCAAGGCACCAAGACACGAAGGAAACAAGTAAGTTCGCTTCGCTCACAATTGGAATGTTGGAGTATTGGAATAATGGGTTTGAAGGAATTTTACCAATTAAAAAATGATTCTTTCCGCTTTGATTCCCCAATATTCCATCATTCCACTATTCCATTTTTCCATATTCGAGGCGAGTTTTGAAGCATCGAAAAATGTTATGTATTTTCATATAGTTGTAGAACTTTCGAGACGTAAAAAAAATTTTTGTGCCTTAGTGACTTTGTGGAGATACTAAACAAGGAGGTAAAAAGTGATAAAAACCATAGAACTAAAAGATGCGGTGGGGGTAAAACTGGCCCATGACATTACCGAAATCCGCCCCGGAGAATTTAAAGGCGCTGCATTCCATAAAGGGCACACGGTGTGCAACGAGGATTTGTGTCGCTTGCAGAAACTCGGGAAGAATCACCTTTATCTTATTGATTTAGAAGATGACGAGATTCACGAGAACGAGGCGGCAGCCATTATGGCCAAAGCCTTGGCCGGAGAAGGAGTGTCCTGGAAAAATGAACCCCGAGAAGGGAAAATCGGTTTAAAGGCAGATAGAGACGGATTACTTGTTGTCAACGTTCCGGCCTTGACAGCCTTCAACATGATCGAAGAGGTGATGTGCGCCACTTTGCATAACCATACGCCGGTAAAATCGGGCGAACTGGTGGCCGCCACCCGGGCCATTCCCCTGGTCATGAAACGGGCACCCATCGAACGGGCCGCTGCCATCGCCGGGCAAAACGGCGGTGTGGTTTCCGTAAATCCCCTGCGGAAGGGAAAAGCAGGGCTCATCATTACCGGAAATGAAGTGTATCACGGTTTCATCGAAGACCGCTTTGCACCCATTCTGACCCGAAAACTCATGGATCTGGGATGCGAAGTGGACCGTATCCGTTTTGCCCCGGACGATACGGAAATCATTCGCCAGGAGATCTGCGCACATATTCAGCGAGGCTGCGACCTGATTCTTTTAAGCGGCGGTATGAGCGTGGACCCTGATGACGTGACCCGAAAAGGAATACGTCTGGCAGGTGCTGACGAGATACATTACGGCGCCGCAGCGCTTCCGGGCGCCATGTTTCTGGTGGCTTATATCGGGAAGGTCCCGCTGATCGGCGTGCCGGCCTGTGGTCTTCATCACCGTACCACCGTTCTTGATCTGGTTCTGCCCCGTATTATGGCCGGAGAAAGAATCGGCAAGAAAGAACTGGCGTTTCTGGGTCACGGCGGGCTTTGCCAAGATTGCCCGGAATGCACTTATCCGCATTGCGCATTCGGAAAAGGAGCTTAATGGGAAATTCACTCTAAACGGTAGAGAAAATAAAATGACAGACTTTGAACAAACCAGAGACGGTCGAATTGTTGCCGTTTCATTAAGCCTCAAAAAAGGCGTCAAAAAAACAAACATTCTTCTGGGCAGTCTGATCGAAAACCACGGTCTTGAAAACGACGCCCATTCCGGTGATTGGCATCGCCAGGTCAGTCTCCTGGCTATGGAGAGTATTTCCAAAATCAGGGAGAAAGGCCTTGACGTCAATCCGGGCGATTTTGCCGAGAACATTACCACCGAGGGCATCAAGCTTTGGGAACTGCCTGTGGGCACCCGTTTGAAACTGGGGGAAGACGCACTGGTTGAGGTCACCCAGATCGGCAAGGAATGCCATGATCGCTGTGCCATATTTAAACAGGTGGGAGATTGTGTGATGCCAAAAGAAGGAATTTTTGTAAAGGTTCTTAAAGGCGGCGCCATCGGCCCCGCAGACCGTATTAACGTGATTAAAAACACTTGAGGAATTGTTCAATATGACGAAACTCCTTGATCCATAGGGAAGAACCATCGATTACCTTCGAATTTCCATTACCGATCGTTGCAATCTCGATTGCCTGTACTGCACTCCTTTAGGCGGTCGCAGAAGGCTCTCCCGCGAAAAGCATGCGGGAGCCGCGGTCTCCCCCACTGCTAAATCACTGAAAATACGAAGCGACTCCGCCAACCCGCCTGCCATGCAAGATCTCCGGCCATTCGAACCCGGCAACTACTTGGGGCGAAGCCGATGATAGACGGGCAAGGCGAGGCGGTCAGAGGCACGAGCGGGCAGGTAACGTTACGGGAAAACAACTGCCCCCCTGAATAGTTACAAAGATACCACTGCCTTCAACTCATCCGGGCCGGCAATGCGGATCATCGGAGGATGAGAATAATTGATGTGTAAATAGACAGTTGCAAGATATCTTCATGCATATCATCTCTTTCTTGTTCAATTGAAACTACCACAATGTAGAATTTCGCTTGACAAGCAAATTTTTTTATAGCTTTCTTATAATAGAAAAGGCTATGAAGTTTACATCTCATCTCTATTCATTTTCGAATGCAAACATTTCTTGTTCATCTGAACGCATTCTCGGATTTGTTTCTCTCTATTTAATGAAATTCCTCAATGGAGAACCCTCTCAAAATGAGCATACATGTTTTCTGACAGGACATTTTCCATTCGACGTAAGGAGATTATTTTTGGATTGGGAGATATTTTATGCCATACCGCATGATCTGTTTAATTAAACAGGTTCCGGATACTCGTAATATAACCTTAAATGTATTGCGGGAAGACGGTACCGTAAATCGACAGGCTCTGCCGGCTATTGTCAATCCGGATGATCTATTCGCCCTGGAGATGGCCCTTGGAATCAAAGATAAATACGGGGGGGAGATTACGGCGATGTCCATGGGACCGCCAATGGCGATAGAAGTGCTTAAAGATGCCTTAAGCCGTGGTGCTGATCAGGCCATCCTTTTGACCGACAAAAAATTCGCAGGTGCCGATACCTTGGCCACATCCAGCCTGCTGGAATGGGCCATTAGAAAATATGGTAAATTTGATCTCATATTTTGCGGAAGGCAGGCAATTGATGGAGATACAGCTCAAGTAGGCCCGCAGGTCGCCGAAAAACTCGATATACCACAGGTAACCTTTGCGGAAGCCATAGAGTATTTGAATGAAGATGACATTGTCATCCGACGGACTATTGACAACGGATATGAACGAATCTGCGGCAGACTTCCACTTCTCATTACCGTTACCAACACAGCGGAAAATCCTCGGCCGCCTTCAATAAAACGTTCGATGTTTTGGAAAAAAGCCAAGACGAAAAATAGTGTAAAAAGCGATCAGGAACAGGAAATGTTTTCAGAAAGAGGACTTTTAATACCTGTTTGGGGCCTTGAAGAAATTGGCTGTTCAGCTGAAATTTGCGGTTTTGCAGGATCCGAAACTTGGATAAAAAATGTGGAAAATGTAAAGTTAATATCTCGTAACCCCAAACTTTTTGATACTTCAGAGCAAGCAATAAAAAACCTTATTAATGAATTGGTCGACGATCATATCATTTGAAAAGAAAAACTATGAAAAACGGTGTTTGGGTATTTATAGAAAACGATTCGGGAACCGTTGCGGATGTGAGTTTTGAGCTTCTTTGGAAAGGAAGGGAACTGGCCGACCAATTGGGTTCCGAACTTGCCTGTTTTATTATCGGGCACCAAATTTCAGATGCGCCTCCTGAACTGATTGCCCATGGCGCGGACAAGGTTTATGTGGCCGATGACTCACAATTGGACAATTATCTAACCTTGCCTTACACTCGCATCGCAGTGGATCTTATAAAAGAATTTCGACCGGGCATTCTGCTTATCGGTGCAACCAGTATTGGAAGAGATCTGGCACCGAGAATAGCTTCCCATTTGAGAACAGGTCTGACGGCAGATTGCACGGATCTTCAAATCGGAGAGTATAAGTTTGGGAAGAAGACATGGAAGGAAATTCTTCTACAGATTCGTCCGGCTTTTGGCGGCAATGTTATCGCGACCATAGTGACACCTGAAACCAGACCACAAATGGCCACCGTTCGCGAAGGTGTTTTCAAGCGACCTCTTGCGGATTCTTCCAGAAAAGGACAAGTCGTTCAGCTGAATCCGGTATTGACGGATCAGGACATGATACTCAAAATTGTCGAACGCGTTAAGGCTGAAAAAAAGGTGAATCTGAAATCTTCCAAAATTATCGTTTCCGGTGGCATGGGAGTGGGATCAAAAGAGAATTTTGAAATTATTCATGAGCTTGCCGGCGTGCTGGGAGGACAAGTGGGCGCCTCACGCGCCGCAGTTGATGCCGGATTTATCGGCCGTGAACATCAAGTGGGCCAGACAGGGACAACCGTTCGCCCGAATCTGTATCTTGCATGCGGAATATCGGGAGCCATACAGCATCGGGCGGGTATTCAAGAGTCCAATAGAATCGTGGCAATAAACACTGATCCCCATGCACCGATATTTTCCATTGCCCAATACGGAATAATAGGCGACCTGAAAGAGATTATTCCCAAAATGATCAAAGTCTATAAAAATAAGGATTAGACGTGGAGAATTATTTCGCTGACAATGAGGACATCCAATTTTATCTCAACGATGCTCGTTTCAAAGACATTTTCGAGTTGAGGGAAAAAGGATACACGGAAAACCATGCATATCCGTTTGCACCGGAAGATTTTGAAGATGCGCTGGATAACTGCCACCGGGTGCTGTCTCTGGTGGGACAACTGTCAGCTGAAATTTTGGCACCGGCGGCTACCGACACTGATCGTCACGGGTGTATACTGGAAAACAATGTAGTGAGCTATGCACCGGGCACCCAGGAGGCTCTCAAACGCTTTGCACAAGCCGATTTATTCGGTTTTACGCTGCCTCGAAAATACGGAGGTTTGAACTTTCCGCTCACCGTTTACATGTTGGCTGTTGAAATAATATCGCGGGCAGATGCAAGCTTTATGAACCTGTATGGCTTGCAGGAAATCGCCGAGACGATTAACGAGTTTGCAAGTCCCGAACTTAAAGAAAAATACCTTCCCAAAATGGCTTCCGGCCAGTTCTCCGGTGCAATGGTGCTGACGGAACCGGAGGCCGGGTCGGATCTGCAGGCGATCAGTCTTCGGGCAACTTACGATGAAAATAAAGAATGCTGGCTTCTAAACGGCGTAAAGCATTTTATTTCAAACGGATGCGGTGATATCCTGCTTGTTTTTGCGCGTTCGGAGGAGAACATACCCGGAGGTCGAGGCTTAAGTCTTTTCTTATATGAAAAAGACGAAAATCTGGTCGTGCGCCGCCTGGAGGATAAACTTGGCATTCGCGGGTCTCCCACCTGTGAGCTGCAATTTAAAAACTGCCGGGCACATCTTATCGGCAAACGCAAACGGGGATTGACAAGTTATTTCGTGCCTTTGATGAACGGCGCTCGGATTGGTGTCGGCGCTCAAAGCGTAGGTATTGCACAGCAAGCATATCAGTACGCCCTTAAATATGCAAAACAGCGCAAACAATTCGGGAAAAGGATCATAGAATTTCCGCCGGTTCTCGAAATGCTGACAAATATGCGGGTCCAAATTGAAGCGGCCCGCAGCCTTCTGTATGAATCGTCGATAATTGTCGATATGCAGCACGCTTATACGCATTACGGGGCAAATGATAAAAAGACTACCGACAAAATTAAGGAATTAACCCGTCTGGCAGGTCTGCTCACTCCCATGGCCAAGTATTACGCCTCAGAAATGTGTAACAAAGTCACTTATGATGCCATTCAAATCTTTGGAGGTGCAGGGTATATGAGGGACTTTGAAGTCGAACGTCTCTATCGAGACGCTCGAATAACGACCATATACGAAGGAACATCCCAGCTTCAAATCGTTGCCGCAATCGGAGGAATAACTTCAGGTCTTTTCTTTACGTTATTAAGCAATAAGATGAACATCCGTTTTCCTGAGTCGTTTAACCCCCACATTGAAAAAATAAGAGCGTGTGAAAAATTATTTAAAAAGGCCGTAAGTCATGTAAAAGCTCACAATGATCATATTTACACAGAATATCATGCCAGAGGATTGGTTGATATGGCCGTTGAAATCCTAATGGCTGTATTGTTGTTGGAAAATTCAAAGAAATCCGATCGCAAATTTAATCTGGCAAAAAAATTTGTAACGGACACGTTTCACAGGGTTCAGATGCTTTCCGGAAAAATAATTTATAGTGATGAGAACATCGTCGATAAAGACCGGCATTTGCTTGATTAATATTTTTATCGTTTCATAAAACGCCCATTTTACCAGGATACGTTTATGGTTACGTCAAGGTTTGAACAGTATTTATTGAGAGTTACCGGAAAAATCTGGATTATCAAAACTTGTGCTTGATTTTCGCAAGCACCTCGGGAGTAGGTTTCGGCAGTCCGGCGATTCTCCATGCGACAATCGGATCAGGAAACTCCTGATAATTGCAATCCTTTGACTGCTTGACATTTTTGCATATGGCACGGAGTATGGGGAATGCTTCAAACTTCTCGTAGTAGTCCCTCATGAATTTCAGGATTTCCATCCGTTCTTTTGTCAGAGGGCATTCCTGGGAAACCCCTTCTTTGTCAGCCATTGCACAGGCAACGTTTTCGTTCCAGTCTTCATAATTCGCAAGATATCCTTCATCATCCAAATTGATGTTAAGGTCTTCATGTTCACTTATCATAGTTTTCACCTCCATAAAAAAGTATTAAAGTAAAAGTAAGACAAACCAGACAGGTGTCAAGGCTTAATTCTATTCAAACCGGGGCTGCAAGGTACGCTTCAATAGAACGTGAACGGTTTAACTTCCCGGTAAAGTTTTTTGGCCTGATAAGAGCTCCGTACAAAGGGGCCGCTGGCAACTTCGGCAAATCCCATTTTAAGAGCGATTTTTCGCCAGTGGTCGAATTCTTTGGGCGGAATAAAGCGCTCAACGGGCAAATGGTTTTTGGTGGGTCGTAGATATTGTCCCAGTGTCAGCAATTGACATCCTGCTTCGAGGAGGTCTTGCAGGGTGTTGTGGATTTCTTCGGGAAGTTCTCCAAGACCGAGCATCAAACCGGATTTTGTAATAATACCGGAATCAAAAGTGATAACCTGCTTTAAAAGATTGAGGGAGCGCTGATAGATTGCTTCCGGACGGACGATGGAATAAAGGCGAGGAACCGTCTCAATGTTATGATTTAACACATCCGGTCGAACTTCGGTAATACTTCTTAACGCATCTTTATTCCCCTGAAAATCGGGAATTAACAGCTCGACAAGTGCATGTGGAACCTTTCGACGGACTTCTTTCACTGTACGCACAAAAAAGGAGGCCCCGCCATCCGGAAGATCGTCCCGGGTGACGGAAGTTATGACAACGTAGTCCAGGTTCAAGTCTCGAACCATTCCGGCGATCCTGACCGGTTCTTCCGGGTCCAGGGGATTGTCTGGACCGTGGGCAACAGCGCAAAACCGGCAGTTGCGCGTACAGCGGTCGCCCATAATCATAAAAGTTGCGGTCTTGCGGGAGAAGCATTGATATATGTTGGGGCATTGTGCTTTTTGACAAACGGTATGAAGTTTCGCCTTGCCTATCAGGGAGCTGAATTTTTCGTGGACGGAGCCTGAAGGCAACCTCTGTTTGAGCCAGGGAGGTTTAACCGTGTGTTCTTCGGCCACTCGATGCGATGTCATGATGACCTCGAAAGTTGCATAGAAACGTCTTCGGCGGCGCAGAAATTTACAAGATGATTCAGTCTGTTATCATCAATCTTGACGAGATCGAATCCGAAAACGGATTCAAAATGATGCATTACGACCTCTCGAACCTGGCTTATGGATATTTTTTGCGATAACTCCTTTTCCATGGAGGTAATGCCGACACCCCGGAGTCCGCATGGATTGATCCATTTAAAAGGTTTCAGCGACAGGTTGACGTTGAGTGCAAAACCGTGAAAGGAGACACCCCGTTTGACGGAAATACCGATGCTGCCAAGTTTTTTCTTTGCAGCCCAGATTCCTCTATTTGCAGAATTTCTCTTTGCACATATCCCCCAGTCTGAAACCGTCCGAAGCATGATTTTTTCAAGACCTTCTACGTAATCGAGGACCTTCAGTCCGGCTTTGGTCAGATCGATAATGGGATAAACGACCAGTTGGCCGGGTCCGTGGAACGTAATATCGCCCCCTCTTTCCACCTGGACAAGCGGAATATTTAATCTTTCTAAAAACGTTTTCGACACTTTCAGGTTCTTTATGCCCCCCCTCTGTCCCAAAGTGAAAACAGATGGGTGTTCAAGGAGCAATACCATGTCATTTTCAAGAATGCCGGTTTGTCTGGCACAAACCAGGTTTCGTTGGAGTTCCAAAGCAGCCCTGTATTCCATCACGGGCAGCTCCAAACGAAGACAGGTTTTATAGTTTAGGCCAGACATGAATTTAATGCTTCGTAAGAGTTTAGTCTTTTGAAAATGAATTGCTCCAGGTATGCTTAAATTTTTTCTGAAAGAACTCGTAGATAACGGTTCGTAATGAAAAAACTGGTTTTAGCTTTTTATTTATAATGTTTTTGGTTTTAAGGCCATATGATCGCACTCGAGCTAATCTGGAATGGTTTTTTCATAACGAGCCGTAATCCACTCAAACAGCTTCCAGTAAAAATTTAAGCACAACTGGAGCTTCCTAAAAACAGATTTGTTACAAAAAGCTAAACAGTTACAATGTTTCGTATTTTAAAAAATTTTCGTTGGCGGCTCACCCTTTGCCATGAGTACGATATCCCTTGGATTACATAACTGTTTAGGTAACTCTGCCACGCGACCGCAGGCTATGCAAACAAAATTGATGTGCTGAAGTTTTGGCTTGCAGATATGCCTGGGATCTTCGTTTGCCAGACCACAGTGCTCACAGACATGAGCTTCTTTAAGTTTTACAGGATCACACAGGTGACCGGTATCTTTAGCCGCTTTTCCACAACTATTACATACATGAACGTCGTTTTCCATAATAATAGTCCTTTCAATTTCAAAGAAAAAATCACTTGTTTTGCTGAGGCGCATTTCGAACATTTTAAGGCAATTTTTGAGATTCATCAATCGACTTGCTGATATATTAATAACAAGATTTATGCCAGTTGCGCCGAATGTCAATATAAAATAATAATAATAATAATATATCAACTGGTTATATTTTGTCTGGAATTTCATCTGTGCGCAAATATGACATGGTGGGATATTATGATACATTTTTATGATACACTATTGTTTCAAAAAACCAGAATGGTTCCGGTTATCAAATTTAATGCAGCTTGGAAATCCCGGTCCTCAGGGCCGGGTCAGAGTTCAATGGCTCTGCCGGTAAATGATTCAACAGGAATAATGGAATGATGGAATCGTGGAATAATGGGTTGTGAAGGAATTCTGTCAGTTTTAAAGAGATCATTTCCGCTTCTACCACCCAATCTTCCAGTATTCCAATCTTCCAA
>JAWOIY010000124.1:0-22723 GCA_046484425.1 Desulfobacterales bacterium
CGCTCCTTCTCCTCCGGTGCCTTGTCTATCTGATCAAACGGAACATATTTCGCCAAACCCTTCAAACCCATATGCTTCGTAATCGCCGCCGTCAACGTGGTCTTGCCATGATCTATGTGACCAATCGTACCGACATTTACATGTGGCTTCGTCCTCTCAAACTTTTCCTTACCCATCTTCCAAACCCTCCCATGCCTTATTTGAATTGATTGTTAGCAAGGTGCTTTGGCTATAAACAAATGATTACCCTTCAAGGTTTTTCCATATAAGTTCTTTCGAATAATATGATGGAGCCCACGACCGGAATTGAACCGGTGAACCTCTTCCTTACCAAGGAAGCGCTCTACCTACTGAGCTACGTGGGCAATCCTTTATAATATCACATATAATATCACATTGCGGTTTGAAAAACCTTTGAGGCATCCAATATTCAGTTTGGAGCGGGAGACGAGACTCGAACTCGCGACATCCAGCTTGGAAGGCTAGAGCTCTACCAACTGAGCTACTCCCGCTCGTTTACATAAATGACGGCTTGCAAAAAATCTCTTCGTAAATAATGATTTTGAAAAAAAAATAAGCTTCCTCAAAAAAGTGTAGTAAGCGTTATGTAAGAAGCCATGTAGTCTCCATCAATCCCGTCATACCAACCGAAATCTCCTACATGCGACCTCTTTTGAGGCTGGTGGTGGGGGGAGGATTTGAACCTCCGAAGGCTTCGCCGACAGATTTACAGTCTGTTCCCTTTGACCACTCGGGAACCCCACCTTAAAGACATTCTCCTATATGGAGCCAGAGACAGGAGTTGAACCCGCGACATCCTCATTACAAGTGAGGCGCTCTACCAACTGAGCTACTCTGGCGGCACAATTTATAACGTTCGATTTTCAGCTTAACATCAGTATGTTTGTATTTATTTAAACCTAAACCTCATTATTTTAAAGAACCCGGTTATCATTTTATCGGTCCCTCATAAAACTATTTTTTTTACTTGTATCTTTATTTTTTATCAAGCCCAGAATTTAGTCGTAATTTATGAAAATCAATAAATATAGCAAATAATCATCATGAATATCATAATTATTGCCATTTACTCTTTGTTTCATTAATTTTTAAAAAAATGATACCCCGATCATTTTTTGCCATATGTTATAAAAGGTGATCAAAAATTGACGAAAAACATTGGAAGGCTATACTTGATATCCCCATAGAATTTTTTAACTAATTGTTATTAATGTTATTATTTAATACTTCCCGATCCGCTTTTCTTGTCCTGGCATATTATTTGCTTATTTTTCCAATAAAAGCATAAACTGTCATAAAAGCAAGAAAAAATTATTGGAATCGTATTTTTTTTGAAAAGCGAATACGAAATGGTCACCCTAAATTCCCTTAATTAAAGCTTATTTCATATCGACGAGATAAAACCTTGACAAGAAGGTTTAATGTTGTGTAATCGGACTTGAAGCCGTTAAAATATCGATAGGGATACTTCATCATCAACCCAATAAACATTTGAGGTGTATCTTGTTAAAATCAAGAGTTGTTTTTCTGCATGTATTCATGTTGTTTTTCTTAAGCGGCTGCGTACAAAATATCCAAAAAAATCCCGTTTCGCCGGTTGATCCTTACTTTTCGGAATTGGAATCACCCGAAACTGTTGATTCTGAAAGTCAAAATCTTTCGTCTGAGGATCCTGCCGATTCAGAAAACGACGTAACTTCCGGGGAAAAAATACAATCCGCACTCGATGAAGCACTCAATTTTTGCGAAACATCGCAGGACCTTTGGCAAAAAGGAGAACTTGAGAACGCACTGAACGCCCTGGATCAGGCTTACGCGTTAATCCTGGAAACCGATACCACGGACAATCCTAAGCTCATACAACAAAAAGAAGACCTGCGTTTTATGATTTCAAAACGCATTCTTGAAATTTACGCATCACGCAATATTGTCGTAAACGGGAATCACAAGGCCATTCCTTTGGTGATGAATAAGCATGTTCAGCGCGAAATCGATCTCTTTACCAAATACAATGAAAAAAGTTTTTTCATAGATTCATACAAGCGTTCCGGCATGTATCGCGACTATATTGTTTCCGAACTCCAGGCGGCCGGTATCCCGGCAGAATTATCATGGCTCCCGTTAATCGAAAGCGGATTCAAAGTCAATGCGCTTTCAAGAGCCAGGGCCCTTGGACTCTGGCAGTTCATCCCGTCAACCGGATACAAATTCGGTCTCAAACGCGATAAATACATTGATGAAAGGATCGATCCGACCAAATCGACCCAGGCCGCCATCGCATATCTGAAAGAACTGCATCAAATTTTTGGTGACTGGTCAACGGTTCTGGCGGCGTATAACTGTGGAGAAGGACAGGTGCTTCGCGTTATAAGATCTCAGAACATCAACTATTTGGACAATTTCTGGGATCTTTACGAACGCCTTCCCAGGGAAACCGCTCGCTATGTTCCCCGATTCATGGCCACACTTTTTATCATCAACAATCCGGAAAAATACGGACTCGACGCTATTCTGGTCGATAAACCGTCGGAATATGAAACCGTAACGGTTTCAAAACAGGTTCACCTTAAAAATGTAGCCCAAGAAATCGGCGTTTCTGAAAACACACTCAGAGAACTTAATCCCGAGCTTCGTTACGGAATACTGCCTCCGGATAACTATCCGCTAAGGGTGCCTACAAGCAAAAGCGAAATTTTAATGGCAAACCTGGAGAACATAAAGGTATCTCATCCGCCGCAACCTGCCTATGTCTATCACCGGATCAGACCCGGCGAAAGCCTTTCCGCCATTGCCAGACGCTATCATACCAGTGTAAGTAAAATTATGCGCGCAAACAACCTGCGAAAATCAAGTTATATCGTTGCCGGCAAAAAACTCAAAATACCTCAAAGGGGATTCATGACCTACATGTCGGAAACATCCCCAAAAAAAGAACTTCACCCGCCATCCCGTCATATTGTCAAAAGCGGCGATTCACTTTGGAATATCGCCAAACGATACGGGACCACCACCAAAAAGATCCAGGAATTGAACAACCTGTCGACGACGCAGCTTCATGTCGGCCAGGTTTTAAAGCTTTCCGGTTACCAGGATGAACCCCCCAATGTTGAGAATTTAAAGATCTATCGGGTTAAAAACGGTGACAGCCCTTTCAATATCGCTCTGTTACACAATATGCCCCTTGAAAAATTCCTGCAAATCAACCTTTTGACACCCGACAGCAGAATATATCCGGGACAAAAAGTGTTTATAGAGTAGCCCAATTTGAACAGACCAATTATAAAGCAGATCCCCGCAGGACCGTTCCAGGTTCTCACATATCTGGTGGCCTGCCCCAAAAGCCGCAATGCGGTTATCATTGATCCGGCCGGAGATGAGGACAAAATTTTGGCCGTGATTCAAACGGAATATCTCCGTGTTAAATACATTTTGAATACACACGGCCATGCCGATCATGTATTGGGAAATCATAAATTAAAAAGCCTTCTCAACGTCCCGGTAGGCATGCATGAAGCCGACGACACATTTTTCGCCGACCCTGACATCCGGGAAATATCCTCTCAGGAACTTGGAATGACACCGGCTGATCCCGCAGATATCAGACTTAAGGACAAAGACGTACTCGAAATGGGAACGATCAGGATCGAAGTTATCCACACACCGGGACATACGCCGGGCTCTGTTTGCTATCTGGTTGGAGAAAATCTCTTTAGCGGTGATACGCTCTTCGTCGGTGCGGCGGGAAGGACGGATTTGGTCGGCGGTTCACTGGATACGCTCATTGAATCTATCGAGAAAAAGCTCATCGTCCTCCCGAAACAGACCATCCTTTGGCCGGGGCATGATTACGGAGAAAGCCCGACTTCCACCATCGGCAGGGAAATGGAAGAAAATCCGTACATTACCGATTTTATCCTGGTATAGATATTCAACAGGCATTTTTAATATAGATGATCCATCTCACATCTCGTCCATCCGATTTTAACGTGTATTAAACTCGTAGATAAGCAAATAAAATAATTTTTATGTTGACGTTTCCAGAATTAAAAATCGAAGCAGTTAAAAATTTTGGTGATTTTGGTGCATGGATTTTTGATGAATGGAAAACGTTGAATGAAACTTTTTTCGGGGGAGAAAATACAGCCGGTGAGATTATTTGGGGGGCGACCCCTCAGGACAGGAGCCTTGGATATTATTCCCGAACGGAAAATCTCATTGTTTTACATAAAAACTTATTGCGCCCCATCAACCCCACGGACAGTCTCAAATTGGACCTTAACCGTATAAACAAAAGA
Organism: Desulfobacterales bacterium; assembly: GCA_046484425.1. Taxonomy (GTDB): domain Bacteria; phylum Desulfobacterota; class Desulfobacteria; order Desulfobacterales; family UBA11574; genus UBA11574. The sequence continues at coordinate 4,317 of JAWOIY010000124.1, forward strand.
TTGGTCAGGGATGTTCTTTTGCATGAGATGATTCACCAGAGGGTTCACCAGACCGGCGGATGGCTGGGTGAAACCAGCCATAACAATGACCGATTTGTCGAAGAGGTCAATAGAATCGCAAAACTGCTGGGCATAAATATCAGAGGCAAAGTCATCCAATCGAAAACCGTCCAAGGCACAACCGTCCGGATCGCTGAACCGGGATGTTTAAACCTTCAGGAACTTTCGAATTTTCCGTATTCGTCCAGAAACCGCAACTTTTATTACGAGCAATCTTCCTAATAATAGGGTTCAGAGTTCAAGGTTCAGGGTTGAGTATTGAACAATCGATCGATCTCAGCCGGATTTGTCCACATGGCATCCGTTTCAACATACAGATTCTTCAAGGTGTTTTCAATGGAAAGCCGTTTCTCTTCGAATTCCGACTGTTGCAGATTTTTTGGAACCCGGAGTTCATCCCCAAACCGGATGATTACACGGGAAAAAGGCTTGGGAACCATAAACCTGTCCCAGCTGTTAAAAACCCATTTTTTTTCAGAAGAGATAATGACGGGGACAATCGGCATTTCGGATGCCTGGGCAATGAGAAGCAGGCCGGGTTTAACGACGCCATGGGGCCCTCTGGGACCGTTGACAATATGACCGACCCTGTATCCTTCCCGAACCCGTTTTTGAAGCTCTCTCAATGCTTGTCGCCCCCCCTTTGATGAAGAACCTCTCACCGGATACCATCCCAAAGTATTCACAATTCTGGAAATTAGCTCTCCATCTCTGCTCTGGCTGATCATGATTGAAATAGGTTTGCGCGTCGCGAAAAATGTTATCCCCGGGAAGAACCTTTGATGCCATGAAGCATAAATTGGGACCTGGTTTTTTTTTAGAATGTCTTTTTCTATCTCGGGGTTGGCAATTCTAACTCTGTAAGTTGAGGTTATAATCTTAACGATCAAAAGTCCGATATAAGAAAATATCTTTAAATTTAACAAGCGCTTAAACATATTAATTTTTCCAGGGTGATATACCCGTTTTCCCAGCCATCAATCTTCCCCTGCACGGCTTCAAAGCGTTGCAATTTTTTTTTGGACAAACTATGGGTTAATCTTTTTCTTGTCAAGAAATTATGGATGGTTATAAATTCCATAAAATGCGATATGAGCCTTGACTTTAAAGCGTGACATAATATCTAAGTTTCTTAGTTGTCAATTTTTGTGCTTTTGACAAGCCCCCGGAGGCGGATAAACATATCACCAAGAAGGTACGAAACAGCGAGCAGTATTACATGATAAACGTTGAAAATTTGACAAAAAGCTACAATGATGAAGTTCTTTTTGACAGCGTTAGTTTTAAGCTGAATCCCAAGGAAAAAATTGGGGTCGTCGGCCGAAACGGACACGGAAAAACGACCCTGTTTAAACTCATCATCGGCCAGGAAGCCCCGGATTCGGGTGAAATCATAATTCCCAAGTATTACCGTATCGGTTATGTTCGCCAGGAGCTCGAATTCAAAGAAGAAACGTTACTTGCAGAGGGAATGACCGGGCTTCGTGAAGACGAAAAAGACCACCACTGGAAAGTGGAAGAGATCCTCGCAGGACTCGGGTTTTCAAAAGAGGACTTCAAACGGCGTCCTGAAGAATTTTCAGGAGGATTTCAGGTTCGCCTGAATCTTGCCAAAGTGCTTGTCTCCGAACCGGATCTGCTGCTTTTGGACGAGCCGACCAATTATCTTGACATCACCTCCATTCGCTGGGTTGAACGTTTTCTGATGCGCTGGCCGCGCGAGTTGATGATAATCACCCACGACAGAAGCTTGATGGATAAGGTTACCACACACACCCTCGGCATCCATCGTCGAAAAATCAGAAAGCTGCCCGGAAATACCGAAAAGTATTATGCGCAAATTGCCCAAGACGAAGAAGTTTACGAAAAAACCCGCTTTAATGATGAACGCCAGCGCAAGGAAATAAAGCTGTTTATCAGCAGATTCAGGGCAAAGGCGAGGCTTGCGAACCTGGTTCAGTCGCGTATCAAGACACTGTCCAAGATGGAAAAAAAAGAAAAGCTGGAAAGACTTAAGACCCTTGACTTTTCTTTCAAAAGCATCCCGTTCCCCAAAAAGCATGTGTTGAATAGTCAAAACGTCTCGTTTTCATATAACCCCCAAAAACCGCTGATCAAAGATTTCAATTTTTCGGCTAAGGCACAGGAACGAATCTGTGTTATCGGGAAAAACGGCAAAGGCAAAACAACGCTTTTAAAGCTTTTATCAGGGTTACTCAAACCTCAGGGCGGGGGAATCACTCTTAACCCCTCCGTCAAACTCGGATATTTTGAACAGACCAATGTCAAAGACCTGGACGGGTCAAAAACCGTCGAGGAAGAAATCCTGTTTTCGCACCCGGAGGTCGACCGCCAGCAGGCAAGAAATATATGCGGTGCAATGATGTTTGAAGGCGACGCTGCCTTAAAAAAAGTCGGTGTCCTTTCCGGGGGAGAAAAAAGCAGGGTGATTCTGGGCAAACTTCTCGTAACACCGGTGAATCTTTTGCTTCTCGATGAGCCGACCAACCATCTTGACATGGAATCTTGCGATGCGATGCTGGCCGCCATCGACAGTTTTGATGGTACGGTGATAATGGTCACGCATAATGAAATGTTCTTGCACGCCCTTGCCGAGCGTCTGATCGTATTTCAGAACAACAGTGTTCGTGTGTTTGAAGGGAGTTATCAGCACTTTCTGGACAAAGATGGATGGGCGGAAGAAACAGGAACTTCGGCATGTTACCCCCAAAACGCCCCTGACAAAGAACCGAATGTACGGTTATCCAAAAAAGAAATAAGACGCATACGATCGGAGTTTGTTGCTGAGCGATCAAAAGTGCTTAAACCCATTGAACGACGCATTTTATCTATTGAAAACAATATCGATAAACATGAAAAGCGGCTCGAAGAACTCAATACCGATCTACTGACTGCCTCACAGTCCGGTGATGGTGAAAAGATTGGTGTGCTCTCCCGGTCCATCCATGATTGCCGGTCAACCATTGATACGCTCTTTGAGGAACTTGAACAATCCACCACCGCCTTTGAAGAGCGAAAGGCAGCATTTGAAAAAAAATTCGAACAGCTCGAATCTGGAATGTGATATCACAGTACACGCTTTTTAAAAAAGATGGTCCATTCCGCTCGTCTCTCAATTATTTATAGGTTTTAAGAAGTTAGCTTGGCCCCTGGAATCCTTGACCCCTTGAATCCTTCAGGGAACACCAACTATTTCGGAGATGATCCATAAAAATTAGGGTGTGAAACCTGAGGTTTACATGTTTAAAAAAATCGAGTCGCTTTTACCGGAAGCCCTGATTACGGACAGGCACACCATTCGCCGTGAAATAATCTGCATCAAACGGTCGAAGGCCAAAATACCGGTTGACGAAACGATAAACAACAAACTGATTCGCATTGAGAAAAAGCTCCAGAGATCCCTTAAAAAGAGAGCATGGCGCAAAGCGAACCGGCCGGAACCGATCTACAACGACGCCCTCCCCATCCTGAGCAAAAAAGATGAAATAATCGATTCAATTTCAAACCATCCGGTCGTCATCATATCCGGTGAAACCGGTTCCGGGAAGACCACGCAAATACCGAAATTCTGCCTTGCCGCGGGCCGCGGAATCGATGGAAAGATCGGATGCACCCAGCCCAGAAGAATCGCCGCAATGACGGTTTCAAGGCGTATTGCCGAAGAACTCGGAGAACCGCTGGGCGGATCGGTAGGCTATAAGATCAGGTTCAAAGACAAAACCAGCCCCAATACCTTTATCAAAATCATGACCGACGGTATCCTTCTTGCCGAAGCGCAAAACGATCCGTATCTGAACGAATATGACACCATCATTGTGGACGAAGCGCACGAAAGAAGCCTGAATATCGACTTTATCCTGGGCATACTAAAGACACTTTTAAAACAAAGAAAAGACCTGAAAGTTGTCATAACCTCGGCAACCATTGATACCGAAAAATTTTCAAATGCCTTTGATCATGCGCCGGTGATCGAAGTATCCGGCCGCATGTACCCCGTTGAAGTCCGCTATTTGCCCGTGGACTCAAAAATCGATGACAATAACGAAGAGACCCATGTCGACATGACCGTCGGCGAAGTGGACGCTCTCTTAAAAAAAAACAATTCCGGAGACATTCTGGTTTTCATGCCCACTGAACAGGATATTCGTGAAACCTGTGACCTCATCCGGTCAAAAAACTACAGAAACACCGTTGTTTTACCCCTGTTTGCAAGACTGGCGGCTTCCGAGCAGTCTCGAGTTTTCTCACGTGGTTCGGACAGAAAAATCATCGTTGCCACGAACATCGCTGAAACCTCGATAACCATACCCGGTATAAAATATGTCATCGATACGGGGCTTGCACGGATATCCCGGTATGCACCGAGGTCGAGAACGACCTCCCTCCCGGTGACCGCCATATCAAAAAGCAGCGCCGACCAGCGCAAGGGTCGATGCGGCCGGGTGGAAAACGGCGTATGCATCCGGCTTTATTCCGAAGAAGACTTCGAAAATCGGCCGCTTTTTACTTCACCTGAAATCTTAAGGGCCAATCTCGCCGAGGTCATTTTGAGAATGATCTCGCTTGAACTCGGCGATATATCGGATTTCCCTTTCATCGACAAACCGGCCCCAAAAAGCATCCGGGACGGATTCGATCTTCTTAGCGAACTCGGCGCCATTGTTTCGAAACCGAATCAAAAGAGAAAAAAGAAACAGCGATTTTTCCTTACAAAAAAAGGTGAACTCATGGCGAGGATGCCGGTTGACCCCAGATTGTCTCGAATGCTCCTTGAAGCCAGGTCCGAAGGGTGTCTCGAAGAGGTTACCGTCATCGCTTCCGCTCTGAGTATTCAGGACCCGCGGGAACGGCCGGCTGAAAAAGCCCAGGAAGCGGATCAGGCCCAAATGGTTTTCCGTGACCCTTCGTCCGATTTTATCACCCTGCTCAACATCTGGAAACACTATCATCAAATCTTGAAAAAGGAAAAAACAACAGGGAGTGTAAAAAAATTCTGTAAAACCCGCTTCCTCTCTTTCAAGCGGATGAGAGAATGGCGTGATATCCATGCACAGCTTTCCGAAGTTCTCAAAGAGTCCGGTCTCGATCATCAAAATAATACCGCCACAGAGCGGCGAATTCAAAGGGACGCATTACCCCAACCGCTAAAAAGCGAAAATTCCATAGCGGATACGGAATTCAGCCGTCTTTATGCGGCCGTTCACAAATCCATTTTAAGCGGATTTCTGTCAAACATCGCGGTACAGAAAGAAAAAAACATCTTTCAGGCGACAAAAGAGAAAGAAGTCATGATTTTCCCGGGATCTGCGTTGTTCAACAGCGCAAGAAAGTGGATTGTAGCGGCCGAGTTGGTTGAGACATCCCGCCTTTTTGCCAGGACATGCGCCAACATTGACAGCGCATGGCTGGAAAAACTGGGGGACGGCCTCTGCAAATATACTTATCTCCATCCACACTGGGAAAGAAAAAGGGGCGAAGTGGTGGCATTCGAACAGGTGAGCCTTTTCGGGCTTGTCATCATCCCCCAGAGATTGGTCTCCTATGGCAGGATTAATCCTGACCTGGCCACGGATGTTTTTATTCAAAGTGCGCTGGTCGAGGGTGACGTCAAAGAGAAATTCCCCTTTATGATTCACAACCGGAATCTCATTGATAACATAAAAGATATGGAAGACCGGATTCGGAGAAGGGACATTCTGGTCAGCGAATCGAATCTGTTCGAATTTTACATCAAGCGGCTCAAAGGGTGTTACGATATCCGAACGTTGCGCAAGTATATCAAGCAAAAGAAAAATGACCATTTCCTGCGAATGAAACCGGAAGACACCATCCGATATCACCCGGATGAAAAAGAGCTGTCACTTTTTCCGGATCGAATCCATCTCGGGAATCTCAGCTTTGACTGTGCTTATCGCTTTGAACCCGGGAAAATCGATGACGGTGTAACCGTTAACATCCCCGCCTCGATGACGAGTTCGGTTCCTTCCGAATCCCTCGAATGGCTGGTGCCCGGTCTTTACAGGGAAAAAATAACCGCTCTGATAAAGGGTCTCCCCAAAACCTATCGAAAAAAACTGGTCCCTGTAACGCGTACGGTGGATATTATCCTTAATGAGATGCCCAAAACCGACACCGCTTTGATTACGGCTCTCGGCAATTTTATGTATACCCGTTTCGGTATCGATATCCCTTCATCGGCCTGGCCCGAAAATCTTCTGCCGGATCATTTGAAAATGCGAATATCGATTACAAGCCTGAACGGAGAAGAACTCTCTTCCGGTAGGGACCCGAATATCTTAAGCCGCCACGGTTTCGATAAAGACAAATCGCTTGATTCCGACGTGATTCATGCAGCAAAAAAAATATGGGAGCGGACCGGTATCACCCGATGGGATTTTCCGGATTTGCCTGAACGTATCGATCTTAAAGGCAGGAATATGGTGCAATGGCTGGTATATCCAGGACTTCAAAAGGCCGACCTAAAGGGAACAAGCGTAAATCTGCGCCTCTTTCAACACAGTGACAAAGCCTTAGAATCTCACAAAGAAGGGGTTGCCGTCCTGTTCTCCCTTCATTTTTCAAAAGATCTGAAATTTTTAAAAAAGGCTTTGAGGCTGCCAAAAGATATGGAAACAATATCCAATTATTTTGGCGGAGCGGCATCTGTTGAAGACCTGATGTATGATCGTATTGTTCAAAAACTTTTCTCAAAAAACATCCGGTCCAAAGACGCCTTTTTGGCCCATGCCGAATGTATCGCGCCTTCCATGCTTTCTGAAGGCCGTGAATTGCTGGATCGAAGTCTCCCGGTCCTGGCATCGTATCACGAAACCAGAACCACACTTTATGCTCTTGAAACCGCTCACAGCACCAACAGTGCCGTGCTGCAATTACTAAAAGATCTAAAAGCCGAGCTTTCCAGACTTGTGCCCGAAACCTTTATAGATCTTTATGATACCGAACGGTTCATCCATCTTGTCCGCTATATAAAGGCCCTTTCGATTCGCGCGGAACGGGGTTCGGACAACATTGAAAAAGACCGGATTAAGGCCGATGAAATCCGCTTTTTCACCGAAAGCCTGAATCGACTCCTGAAAGGACTTTCTCAAACAACCTCTGAAGAAAAGAAAGCAGCCGTAGAAGCCTATTTCTGGCTGATCGAAGAATACAAAGTTTCAATTTTTGCCCAGGAGCTCAAGACACCGGTTCCGGTTTCAAAAAAACGGATAGAGGAGAAGCTGAAAGAGATCGAAAGGATGGTATAAATAAAATCACAAATAACAAGCACCAAATAACAAATAAATCACAAATTCCAATATCCAAAGATGACAAACTCGTAAAAAGTCTTTTGTGAGCGACATTTGAGCATTTGGGGAATCAGCGTTTCAAGCGGTGAAGCGTTAAAAAATTCAAGCTGTTTGAGGCGCTTGCGCCGAGTTCTTGAAATTTAGCGTCACCGATGGAAACGCCCCCAAATGGTCACGGAGCGAGCAATATCGACTTTTTACGAAACCATCAAAGATCAAAACCTTTAACCCGGAAATAGAAAGAGGAGAGAGCGAAACACTGTTTGGAATTTGGAATTTTGGTTATTGACATTTGTTTGTTATTTGGGATTTTAATGGACATAACCTCCTATTCGGGCGCTACCCAAACTTCTCCGGGAGCGATTCGTAATACTGTGCTTCTTCTTCTCGTCCCCTTTTTCGGCATCCGGCTGCATATATGTCGCATTTTTTTTTGAGCGTTTGAACCGCCGCCCGGTATTGAATCTTTGAGAGCAGACCGCTCTCAATAATATTTTTTATGGCCTTTATCCGGAATTTGTCGAGACCGGTCTCTTTGGACAACTGGTCGTCGTGTCCCCCCCGCTTGATAATAAGTGGCGTATCTATAAGGTGAACAGGAAACCGGCAGCTTATTCTGAGCCACAGGTCATAGTCTTCACAGGCAGGCAGTGTTTCATCAAAGTCCCCCACCCTGTCAAACAGAATTCGACGGATCATTACCGCCGACGGACTGACAAGACACAGTTCCAAAGAGGGTTCAAAAATCATCCCCGAAGGTTTTTTGTGCCGTTTTTTGGGGTTGGTTCGAATACCGTTTCTAATCCATAACTCTTCGGTCTGGCAAATTAAAGCGTCCGGCGTTTTATCGAAGAATTCAACCTGCGCGGATAGTTTTTGAGGCATCCAGAGATCATCCGAGTCAAGAAAAGCAATAAATTTTCCGGATGCTTCCGCAATCCCCCGGTTTCGGGCGGCACTCACTCCTTTATTCCTCTGAAAAAAAACGCTGATATGGTGTCCATACGGGGCCAGGACATCGGAAGTATTATCCGTGGAACCGTCATCCACGACAATCAATTCAAAGTCCTTGAAATCCTGTGCCAGAACTGAATCGACGGCCTCCTTGAGGATCCATCCGCGGTTATAGGTCGGAATGATGACGCTGACTCGAGGTTTATTTTCCATTTTCAGAAAAAAATTGTAACTGTTTAGATCTTTGAAACAAGTCTGTTTTTAGGAAGCTCCGAGTGTGTTTAAATTTCTACTGGAAGCTGTTTGACCCGCCTGCCACGTAAGGCACGAGCGGGCAGGGTGGATTACGGCTCGTTATGAAAAAACCATTCCGAATTGGCTCGAATGCGATCATATGGTCTGAAAACCAAAATCATTCTCAGAAGCGTAAACCGGTTTTTTCATTACGAGCCGTAATCTACGAGTTCTTTCAGAAAAAATTTAAACACACTCGGAGCAATTCATTCCCAAAAGGCTAATCGCTTACAATCTTTTTAAATGACCACTTGAAATTATGCAATACCTGCCCTATTTTCAATCGGTAAACATTTTTAATTTAAGTCTTGACTTAAAGTGATTTCACATGATTAATTGAATGGTGTTCATCAAACATCCAGTCCAATTCCACATACGTAACTAAATTACAATTTTTTTTTCGATACATAAATTACAAATTGGTCTTTATATCCGTTTTATAAAAATGACACGAGGAAAGGAGGGATAACACAATCTGTAAAGAATCAGGTGTTTTTTATCTAACCGTAACCGAATATTAAACAAAGGAGATTCAAATGAAAAAATTTATCGTTATCGGCATAGCGCTTATTTTTGGGCTTACCGTTTTTATGGGAATAACGCCGTCAACCGTTCACGCCAAAACAACTTTTGTCACCATCGGTACCGGCGGCATTACCGGTGTCTATTATCCCACCGGAGGCGCCATTGCGAAAATGGTCAACAACAAGAGAGACGAATACGGCATCCGCGCCACCGTTGAAGCCACCGGCGGATCGGTCTTTAATGTCAATGCGATCATGTCCGGGGATCTGGAATTCGGCGTAGTGCAATCCGACCGTCAGTATCAGGCCATTAACGGCCTTGCCGAATGGAAGGATGCAGGTCCCCAGAAAGACCTTCGGGCCGTATTCAGCATCCACCCCGAATCCATCACGCTGGTTGCCGCCGTTGACGCCAACATTAAGGACATCAAAGATCTCAAGGGTAAAAAGGTCAACATCGGCAACCCCGGCTCCGGCCAGCGTCAAAATTCCATTGATGCACTTGAAACAGTAGGACTCAATTATGAAAAAGACTTGCAGGCAGAAGGGATCAAGGCGGCTGAATCGGCCGGACTCCTCCAGGACGGCAGAATCGATGCGTTCTTCTACACTGTCGGTCACCCCAACGGATCCATCAAAGAAGCAACCTCCGGTAAAAGGAAGGTGCGATTTGCTTCCATTTTAGAGCTTGATAAACTTCTGGGAAAATACCCCTACTATGCCAAAGCCGTTATCCCCATTGAATTTTATCCGGGCGCCGCTAATGATGCCGATGTCCCGACATTCGGCGTCTTGGCCACATTCGTCACTTCAGCCAAGGTTCCGGACGACGTTGTCTATGCAATTACCAAGGAAGTCTTTGACAATTTTGAAGATTTCAAAAAACTGCATCCGGCTTACAGCGTCTTGACCAAAGAGGGCATGCTGGAAGGCCTTTCCGCACCGATTCATCCGGGTGCCATGAAATACTACAAAGAAGCCGGTTTAATGAAATAGTTTTCAGGCGGTAAACAGATACGCGCACGGCGGCGGGAGAACCCCGCCGCCGCTTACCGAAAACCACAAACCTGCGATTCTATCGCAGCAAGCATTTGGCCGGTATTCATACATTCACGCCATACAGACTTCGGAATTTTGCAGTATTATCATCGTTTAAATTGAGTGACGGGCGAACTGGATCATCTTTTTTAAAAAACGTGTACTGTCTGAGAAGAACCAAACATAAAAACTAACCAGATCCTAAAATAGTTCAGGGGTCGGGAAGTTTTTCTCCTAAATTCTTGAATATAGCGGAATGGATGATCTTTTTTTAAATCGGATGCTGTCTGAGTGGCTTAGGGATCGTTAGAAAAAACAGGCGCAAACCGAAATCGTATCTTTAAAAGAATTTTAAAATAATGCAGACAACCTATTGATATTTCGAAGATAGTTTCCTGCTTTTTCTTTACGATCCCTTGCCGCGACTTCATGCGGTTTAAAAAAGATTATCCATGTAGCGGTTGTTTGGAAAAATACCCCGACCCCTAAAATAATTAACAATCGTTTAATTTCAGGACTGTCCAATCAGGTGACACCCATGAACCCAACCGGCATTCATGAAACAGACGACGGAGTGGAACTGGCCAAACGCCTGGCTGAGGAAGAAGAAGGTATCGCCAGAAAACCCAAAGGACCCGAAAAATACGTTATCCCCTTCATTGCCGTATCCTGGAGCCTTTTTCAACTCTCCATTCCCAGTTGGCTGATTCTCGATTCAACATTTACGCGGGCCATCCACCTGGGGTTTGCCATGCTGATCGTTTTTCTGAATTATCCCCTTTTTAAAAAGACCCGTTTCGGTCTCGAATATTTCTCCCAAAAAGAAAAGATTCCGCTGCTCGACTATATTGTCGCTGCTGTGGCCTGTTTTTCGGCACTGTATATTGCCATCGATTATACCGGAATGACGATGCGCTACGGCGCACCCATTGCCAGGGACATCGTCATCGGGATGACCCTGGTGGTCCTTTTGCTGGAAGCATCCCGCCGGGTCATCGGCCCTGCGCTCTCGGTGATTGCATCCCTGTTTTGTATTTACGCATTTTTAGGGCCTTACATGCCCGATGTTGTCGCCTTTAAAGGCGTTTCGCTCAACAGGTTCATCGGCCAGATGACCATGTCCACCGAAGGGATATACGGCATCCCGCTGGATGTTTCAGCCACAATTGTGTATCTTTTCGTTCTTTTCGGCGCCATGCTGGATAAAGCCGGCGCCGGGAAATATTTCATTCAACTGGCACTGAGCCTTTTGGGCCGGTTCAAAGGCGGTCCTGCCAAGGCCGCGGTTCTGGGCAGCGGTTTGACGGGCATGGTCAATGGATCGAGTATCGCCAATATCGTCACCACCGGCACCTTTACCATCCCGCTCATGAAAAAGGTCGGGTATACGCCCACCAAAGCCGCCGCCATTGAAGTGGCCGCCAGCACGGACGGACAGATCGCTCCGCCCATCATGGGCGCCGCCGCATTTATTATCGCCGAATACGTCAACGTCCCCTATATTGAGGTCGTTAAAGCCGCCGCGGTTCCGGCATTTGCCTCGTATGCGGCCCTTCTGTATATTACCCATATCGAAGCCTCAAAAGCCGGCCTGATGGGGATGGCCAAAGAAGACATCCCGCCGTTTTTCAAAACACTGGTCAGCGGCATCCACTTTCTTATACCGGTGCTGTTTCTTCTTTACCAGTTGGTCATTGCCAGGCATACCCCTGAACATGCCGCATTCCAGGCGGTATGGGTCATGGCCGTAATTATGCTGCTCCAGAACCCGGTCAGGGCTTATCTGAACAAAGAGCCCATGGGCGCCGCTTTCAGGCAGAGCATCGTCGACATTTTTTCGGCCCTTGCCGCAGGGGGAAGAAACATGGTTTCCGTGGCCCTTGCCACGGCCGCCGCCGGCATCATCGTCGGCGTTGTGGCGCTGGGGCTGGGGGGACTCATCACCCAGATCATCGATACCATCTCCCGCGGAAACATTTATATCATGGTTGTTGTGACCGCCGTCGCCAGCCTGGTCATCGGAATGGGACTTCCGACCACCGCAACGTATATTGTCATGGCGTCTCTGACCGCACCGGCCATGGTTACCATTGCCCACGGTCAGGGATTTTTGGTGCCTTTAATGGCCGCCCATCTCTTCTGTTTTTATTTCGGGATTCTTGCCGATGACACCCCTCCAGTAGGACTGGCCGCCTATGCCGCAGCAGCCATCGCCAAATCACCGCCCATCGCTACCGGCATACAGGGGTTCATGTATGATATCAGAACCGCAATCCTGCCGTTCATGTTTATTTTCAACAGCGACCTGATTCTTCACAATATCTTCAGCTGGCCCCTGGCAATCCTGATTTTCGCCATGGCGTGTATCGGCAATTTTGCATTTGCTTCCGCTACACAGGGATGGTTTGTGGCAAAAAATCGATTCTATGAAATACCGATTTTCCTGTTCGTCACCCTGGTCATGATGCGCCCGGGCATGGTTGCATCGTGGATTGGTATTCCGTATGACCAGCGTTACTGGGCCTGTTTCATCGGACTGGCCGTTTTTGGTCTCCTTTATCTGATGCAAAGGCCTAGGATGCCGAAAACTGCCCCCGCCCATGCAGTCTTACAAACGTGAAAAACAGAACCGATGGGTTTTAAAAAGGGAAATGAAAAGGGGCGACTTATGAGCGATATTAAAAAAATAATGGTGGCTTTAGACTTTACACCCTATTCAAAGGGCACCTTCGATTATGCCGTTAAAATCGCAAAAAATCTGAATGCTCGTCTGGTCGTGGCCAGCATCATCAATTCAAGGGATATTTCAGCGGTGGCAATGGTGGCATCCATGGGATACGAAATCGACAGCGACCATTATGTGGCAGGGGTTAAAACGGAACGGGAAAATATGCTGAATGATTTCATCGAAGAATCGGATATCGATCGGGAACATGTCCGAACGATTTTCAAGGTCGGCAATCCTACCGTCGAGCTGTTGAAGCTGATTGTTACGGAAAAGGTCGATATGGTTGTCATGGGGGTGAAGGGACGGACGGATCTCGAACACATCTTTGTCGGATCGGTGGCCGAAAAGATTTTCCGTCGTTCGCCGGTTCCCGTCCTTTCTCACCGGGATAATATAAACGCCGAGCGCCTACGGAAAAAAATTGCGCACGCATAAAAGGAGGACAATCATGTCCCGAACACAATCAACCCCTATATGGATCATTTTAATGTGTACGTTCTTATTCGTTGCACCGGTCTGGTCGAATGATCGTTTTACGGACAACGGTGACGGGACCGTGACGGATCATCAACTGGGGGTGATGTGGTCCAAAACCGACAACCAGGGGGATATCAACTGGAAGGAGGCCGATCTTTGGGTTAAATACACCTTCCCGGATTCCCTTGAGAAAAAATATGACAACTGGCGGCTTCCCACGCTGTCAGAACTTCAAAGCCTGTATGTACCGGACAAAAAAAAGAAAGGGTATGAAACGGATTGCGGCCAGCGTGTCAAGATCGTCCCTGCTATCAAATTGAGTTGCGGATGGGTGTGGACGTCCGAGACGTCGGCAATTCAAGCGTACATCTTTAATTTCAACCGTGGATACCACTATTCGGACCGGATGGTGCATAATAAAGCCTACCGGGTTTTGCCGGTGCGCGACCTGAAATAGAACTTCTGGCCAAGATGACCATGATTTGGCTATCCCAACCAGAGGGGATTTGCTTTTTTGAAAGTTCATTGACTTACTGAAATCGCAAATACCAAATCCCAAATACTTTACCCTGTTAAATAATGCTTCGCATTAAATCTTCGATTTATTTAACAGGGCAGGCAAATCCCAATGACCGAAATTCGAATATCCAAACAATGTCCCGTCCTGGAAGGTTTTGGTCATTGGATATTTGAATTTGAGTTTTATTTGAAATTTGGTGCTTGGAATTTGTATTTTTTGGAACAATCAGCCTTAATCCCACACCCCATCGATTGCGGCACCGCAATCCGGGCACTTTCCGTTTTTTATCCGGTTGTCTTGAACATAAAAGCCCCAGCGGTCTATCAGGAGACCGTTACACCGGTAACAGAACGTCTTTTCTCCGCTTTCACCGGGCACATTGCCGGTGTAAACATATCTCAGTCCTGCTTTTATGCCGATATCACGGGCCCTGATCAAGGTTTCAACCGGTGTCGGGGGATGATCCGTAAGTTTATAGGTAGGATGAAATCGGCTGATATGCCATGGGGTTTCCGCACCCAGCGCATCGACTAAAAACGTCGCTAAATTTTCGAGTTCTCTTCTGTCATCGTTTAACCCCGGGATAATCAGCGTCGTTACTTCAACAAAAATACCCAGGGACTTCATACGCTTCAAGGTCTCTTTCACATGCACAAGCCGTGCTTTGCACGTTTTCATGTAAAAATCTTCGGTAAATGCCTTCAGGTCGACATTGGCCGCATCAAGAAAGGGATGTATCATTTGGAGCGCTTCTTCGGTCATGTATCCGTTGGTGACAAACACATTTCGAATCCCCTTTTCCGCTGCCAGTTTTGCCGTGTCGTAGGCGAACTCAAAATAAATAGTGGGTTCCGTATAGGTATAGGCGATTGTTTGACATCTTCCTTCTAAAGCTGCAGCGACAACATTCTGCGGCGTGAAAAAATCCCCCGCAATCCTCCCATTGTAATTCGACGGCATCTGGGCGATATCCGCATTCTGGCAAAAACGGCATTTGAAGTTGCACCCCACCGTTGCTATGGAGTAGGAGAGACTCCCCGGCAGAAAATGAAACAGCGGTTTTTTTTCGATGGGATCGATATGCCGTGCAACCACCTTTCCGTAAACCAATGTTTCCAGAATACCGCCGCGGTTTTCCCGAACACCGCATATCCCACGGCGCCCGTCCTTTATTTCGCAGCGATGGTTGCAAAGATTGCATTTGACCTCGTTATCCTTTAATGATTCGTAAAGATAAGCTTCCATAATTGGGACTCCTGGTTTAGGGTAACCGGTAACCCTCGATCATTCAGCCTCGAGTCTTCTTATCCGGGTACCGGACCCGTGGAGTGCTTGGTTTTATAGGGCACCGTAAGGGGTCTGGTTCGATACCGCGGAACAAGGGTAACCGCCATGCCGATAAACGCACCAAAAGGGCATTTTTGTGTCAGCGGAAACTGTTCGATTCTGCCGGTGATCCACCCTGGGGATGTTGAAAACTGGCATACGGTTTTCCAGGATACCGGAACGTTTCCCAATAGAGATCGAATGATACCCTTGAGTTCCCAAATGCTGAAAAAATGGGCGTGATTATAAATGGACCGGGTAAAAACACCTTTGATCCGTCGTTGAACCCCTTTGATGGCATACCGGTTAAGGACGCCGATAAATATTTTATCTTTCGCCACACGGCAGGCCTCTTCAACCGCTTTTTTGGGGTCTTCGACAAATTCAAGGGTGGTGATAAAGGAGGCATAGGTGAAGGAATTGTCGTCAAACGGAAGATCCTCTGCAAAGCCCCGATGGAGATCAGCGCGATTTCCTATGTTTTTTTGTGCAATATCAAGCATATATGGTGAAGGATCTATACCTGTTACCTTGAGGCCTCTGTCGAGAAAAGTCTGCAAACCGTTGCCGGTTCCGCAACCGATATCGAGCACACTCTGGCCCCGCAAGGGGCTGAGCACATCGAGCATCAGGCGGTTTTCAAGCTCAACTGCAAACCGGTTGTGTGAATCATGCATCCTTTTATCGTAATGAATCGCGTCATTGAAGTCAAAAATATAGCCCATGTATTATCTTTTAATGAAAAAAAAGAACTTTTTCAAGACGAAAACTTTATTCCGGAAATTACTTTTTTTGTCGAAGAAACAAAATTTGATGGTTTCGTAAAAAGTCGATATTGCTCGCTCCGTGACCATTTGGGGGCGTTTCCATCGGTGAAGCTAAATTTCAAGAACTCGGCCCAAGCGCCTCAAACAGCTTGATATTTTTAACGCTTCACCGCTTGAAACGCTGATTCCCTAAATGCTCAAATGTCGCTCACAAAAGACTTTTTACGAGTTTGTCAAAAATTCACCTTTTATCTTACTCACATAAAATGTTCATATTCAGCCTCACGCCTTGACACATTAACCGTCAACATACTATATTTCCGCACCAATACATCCCGTCAAAAAGTTACAGGCAACATCCTGTCAAACCGAAGAGCCGGGGAGTTTTTATGATAAACTCCGATATATCAGCTCCCCCGAAACGGTTACGGAGCGAGTTCAAAATGAAAGAATTTTTTAAAGTCACCGACCTGGCAAACGTCCTGGAATATGCATCCGGCTTTCCCAGGGTTAAAACCGAAGAGATACCGCTTCTTAAATCCAATGGAAGGATACTTGCTGCAGACATGAATGCAGATGTCGACCTTCCGAATTTCATGCGATCCACCATGGACGGATATGCCGTCCGCGCGTCTTCCACGTTTGGTGCTTCAGAAGCGAACCCGGCATATCTTGCCGTTAAAGGTTCCGTTCCCATGGGAGAATCCCCCGCTTTTTCCATCAGCACCGGCGAGGCCGCCAAAATTTCAACCGGAGGCATGCTGCCGAACGGCGCCGACAGTGTCGTTATGGTCGAACACACGGAGGCCATCGACAAAACCACCATAGAAGTCTACAAAAGTGTTGCACCGGGTCAAAACATTCTCGAAAAGGGGGAAGATATCTCAAAAGGCGCCGTGCTGGTTCCGGCCGGAAAGCGCCTCAGATTTCAGGAAACAGGGCTTCTGGCCGCGTTTGGTATCGAAACCGTCACCGTTTACAAAAAACCTGTCATCGGCATCATCTCCACTGGAGATGAGGTGGTGCCCATCGAAATAAAACCTGGGCATGGGCAAATTCGCGATGTCAACATGTATACACTTTCCGGCCTGGTTCAAAAAACCGGCGCCGTTCCAATCACCTTCGGGATCGTTCGGGATGATTTCGATGACCTTTTCGAAAAATGCACCACGGCGCTGACCCAGTCGGACATGGTCTTAATATCAGGAGGAAGCTCCGTAGGGACGCGAGATTTTACCATTGAAGTGCTCTCTTCACTTCCTGCAGCCGATATCCTTGTGCACGGCATCTCCATAAGTCCCGGAAAGCCCACGATTCTTGCCAGATCTCACAGCCAGGCCATTTGGGGCTTGCCCGGCCAGGTGACCTCAACTATGGTGGTCTTCGAAATTGTCGTCAGACCCTTTATTGATCACATCAGCGGACTTTCCACTGAATATGCAAGAAACTTCAAACTGTCGGCCCGACTCAACAGAAACGTTCCATCGACTCAGGGCCGGGCTGATTATATCCGGGTCAAGCTGAATGAAAAAGATGGTGTTTTATGGGCTGAACCCATACTGGGAAAATCAGGTCTTATTAATACCATGGTCAAAGCCGACGGGTTGATTGAGATCGGGTTAAACACCGAAGGGCTGGACGAGGGGACCAAAGTAAAGGTAATACCCCTTTAGCGGATACCCAATCCTTTTAAACAAATCGATTTCAAAGGCGCTTCAGGTACAATTAAATTTTTCTGGAAGCTGTTTGAGTGAATTAGGGATCGTTGTGAAAGAACCATAGATGATTTAACATTATGGAAGAAACGGCCGGTTAGACAAAAGACTTTTATTTATAACCCGGTCGGGTTCTTTCATTACGAGCCTTTATTCACGAGTTCTTTCAGAAAAAATTTAATTGTACCTGAAGCGATGGTATTCTTAGAAAGTTAAAAGCCTAAAAACAACCCCTACCAATAAGAGAAAAAATGAGCCATAAACGCAATATTTATTTAAATATGAAAACGCTGGAAGAAGCGAGGGAAATCCTCTTTAAACGATTTCCCCTGAACAGGATGCTTTCCCAAGAGATGGTTGCCGTCCCTGACGCGGTGGGCCGGGTCCTTGCAACACCGGTGACCGCCTTGATTTCCTCCCCCAATTTTCATTTGTCGGCCATGGACGGCATCGCGGTAAAAGCGGCAAGTACTTTCGGCGCATCTGAAACCCGTCCAAAAGAATTAATTATCGGAAAAGACGCTTTCCATGTCAACACCGGTTATGTAATGCCCGAAAACACCGACACGGTGATCATGATAGAATATGTCCACGTTCTTGACGAAAACCGGGTCGAAATCGAGACCCCGGCATTTCCCTGGCAGAATGTTCGAAAGGTTGGTGAAGATATTGTAGC
>JAWOIY010000127.1:0-31200 GCA_046484425.1 Desulfobacterales bacterium
CGATTCCCGCCTTGGGCAACGGCAGGCGGCACGGACCCATGGCGCAGTTCTTACAGCACGTGCCCTGCATCCCGATGTTACACGGTTTCATGGTTTCCGCCCGGTCAAAAACCGTCTCAACTCCCAGTTTCTGAGCCCGAGCAATCATCTCCTGCGTCGCAGGATCAATCGAGGCCGCGATCGGATCCGCCGTCTTTTTAGCCTTCGCAACCTTTTCTTTCGTCTCTTCTGACATCAGAGGTTCCTCCTTCAAAAGTTTATCCATTATTGGAAAGATGAATAATAATGGAACGTTGTTATTGACAATTAACGGTAAGCTTGCTATCAATAATCATTCCTATTATTGATATACTTTTGATCATGGATAGTCAAGTCATTTATTAATATTTTTTAAATTTATTTATAAAAGGAAAATTTGATTTGCCTGAAAAAAAGACCCGAAGAATGACCCGCCAGCGGAAAACGATTCTGAATACTTTAAGACAAGCAAATTCCCATCCCAGTGCGGACGAAATCTATGAATTGGTGAGAAAACAGCTCCCCCATATCAGCCTGGGTACGGTTTATAGAAATTTGGAGGTCCTTGCCGGGACGGGATTGATACAAAAACTGGAACTTGGCGGGACTATTAAAAGATTTGATTGGAATCCCAATAAACATTACCATATCCGCTGCCTGAGTTGCGGCAAGGTGGACGATGCTCCTATTGCGCCGTTGAATCGACTGGAAGACAAACTTTATGGCACGACCGTTTTTTCGATAATTGGCCACCGGCTTGAGTTCGAAGGGCTTTGTCCGGATTGTACGGAAAAAGAAACCCAAAAAATGGATCTTAAAGGTGCAAGTTGAATGCCTTGCGAAAAGTTCATATTTCGGTTATATTTCAAGTGGGTAGCAATAACGTTGGATCGCTGAATAATCAAATATCACTCAGAAAAGACTTTTTACGATTGCATTACCCATGCGTTACATGCGTTATAAGATGAGACAATCCGCCACCAGTTCCCACAGGTACTTCACCTCGAGATCTTCAAAATCGTATTCGGATTTTACATTATTAAACTGACCGTGGCAACTGTGGCAGGGAACCACCAGCATTTTTGCGCCTGTGGCCCTGATCTGGTCGATTTTTTTTCTGGCATAAAAAATGCGCTCATCGTTATACCCGGTGGTCATGGTTCCACCGCCCCCGCCGCAGCAGATTTGATCCATTCTGTTGGGATAAAGATCGATCCAGTTCTTCAGGCACTGATCCAAAATCCAGCGCGGTTCATCAAAAAAGCCGTGGCCGAAACGCTTTTGTGCCCTTCTCCCATAATTGCATGGATCATGATAGGTGGCGAGCTGTGTGAACCTGGATCTATCCAGACGGATACGTCTTTCTTTAATATACGTTATGAGCAAATCGAAAACCGTGACACATCCGAATTTGGTCAATGCTTCAGGATAATGTTTTTCAAGACCCGACCGGGTCGCAAGGTAGGCGTGGCCTCATTCGGGCCAGAGAAGGTTTTTGATTTGAAGCTTTTCCATCTGCTCCACGATCCGGCTGGCCATGACCTTCATGGCATCATCGTCGCCCGTAAAATACCCCCAGCTGGTTCCCTCCCAGTTTTCAGATGTGACGGTCCAGTCTTCTTTGGCGACATGAAAAATCTTCCACCAGTGTTTTAAATCTTCGGTATGGGTATTCACCAGCTTGTTATGGATTGTTGTCAGAAGATTGGCGCTTTTTTTATCTATGGACGCCTTAAATCCCTCAAATCCGGGTTCTCCGGCAATTTCTTCGGCAACATCTTCGATAATGAACATAAAATCTTCTTTTGGCAGGCGAAGATTGTTCCCGGTCTCCAAAGCTGCCACAAGGCCTTTGTGTAAAATTCCCGGAACCTTTTCACGTTCTCTTTCGGATCGAATTTTTCGGATCAGATCTGCAATATCGACCTGCATGGGGCAAACATTCTCACACTTTCCGCACATGGTGCATATCCAGGGCCATCGGGCTTCTACAAGTTCCTCAACAAGTCCCAGCGAAACCATCCGGACCAGCATTCGCGGATCGAACCCGTCGATTCCCGATGCAGGACAGGAACTTGCACACAGACCGCAAGTTACACAAAAATCCTGAGAAAATTCCCAGATTCTGCATTTGCTGTGGTCGAGTTGATCCATATCGATGATGTTTTGTGTGTCTGTCATAATATCACCTTTTATCGTAACACCTTAGCCTTTTGAAAACATTACCGCTTCAGGTAGGATTAAATTTTTGGCTCAAAGATCACGCCAAAGGCGGATAAAACTGTTATCTATTTCCTATTCACCATTCACCATTCACTATTTCCTCTATTGAGTCTTCTTAAGCCTGCTGGGACCGAGTTTTACAACGGTCTCTTCAAAACGATTTACTATCTGGGCAAATTCCGTCCCCATATTCGACGCAAGGGTTTGTATTAACAATCGTTCTTTTTCAAAACCGATCCGTGAAAACATTTCTTGAATTTGTTCTATCGTCTGACTCGCATAAATATTTCCGTATTCTGAATGACAGTTTCCTTTATGACATGTTAAAACCATTACTCCATCGGCATTGTTATCCAACGCCGCAAAAATATGGTTGTAAGAAACGGTGCCCGAGCACGGTACTTCCACCACTTGCAATCCTTGGGGCAGCCTGTGGGCCACGCATCTCGCCAATTCATGGGCCTGAACCGCCGAACGGCTGCAGCAAAAAGCGACGATAGAAGGCGTAAACGTCTTTTTCTCCCGGGTATCGGCGACAGTTTTTGTTGGATCCAGCATCACGCGGGGCGCCAAATCTTTTATTCTAACAGCTCCCCTTGGACATTGGGCGGCACATATTCCGCACCGTTGGCAGGCATCCGGAACCACCGTTACCCGGGCATTCAGGGTAATTGCACGGTATGGACAGAGGCGATAGCATGTTAAGCATCGAATACACTGTCCCGTGTCGATTTCAGCCCTATCCGTCGGTATCGGCGACTGATCCGTCACCAGACCGGCGGAAACAAGCGCAACATTTTCGGCATCCGTTATTTGATCATCCCGGGTCTGAATACTTCTTGAAGGACCTGCCGCCAAAATACCTTTTCTGTTTGTAAATACACTTAACCTGTGAACATTATCCGCCTGGACAAATCCGTTAGGATCTGCATCGAGCCTTAGAATTTCTGCCAGTTCAGCGGTGTAATCAGAAGGAACAATGGTCTCATCGACAACCGTTATATCCGGGGTCAGTCTGAATTTTTTGGATGTTATTTCGTCGATGAACTCGATTCGGACACCTTCATTTTTTTCCTGATAAATGTCGGGCATAACATCGGTAAACT
Organism: Desulfobacterales bacterium; assembly: GCA_046484425.1. Lineage (GTDB taxonomy): Bacteria > Desulfobacterota > Desulfobacteria > Desulfobacterales > UBA11574 > UBA11574. The sequence goes on from JAWOIY010000127.1 coordinate 3,348, forward strand.
TAACATAAACCGCACCGGTTTCCTTGGTTTTTCGATAAAGGGCTTCAAGACCGTTACCCGCCACCTTGAGGTTTCTTGTAAGAATATAGGTCTGCACATTATATCCGGACTGTAGGCTCAGCGCCAAATCCATGATTTCTTCCGTAATAACAGGATTGCTCTCTCTAAAAAGTCCGGTAAGGAAACTCACTGTTTTTGCTTCTGAAAGGATGTTTTTTTTATGTGCGGATTCATTCAGCAGCGTCTTCATCCGGGATTGACTGGTGACACTGGAAGATGGCTTCAATCCATACAACAAAAAATTGGGTTGCCGCCGGTCTTCAACAGCGATGACGATTTCAGCCACATTTTTTATAATTTTTTGGCCGCGGCGATCCGATACGAGTCTGAAGTCCCCTGCACAACCCCGGCATGAAAGAAGTTTCGTATCTGTGAGAACTTCCATGGCTATAGAATCCATGGTCAGCGGAAATTCGACGGCGCTGTCTGTCGTTGCGAGGATAACCTCTGCACCCGAGGCCAATAGTTCTTTTGCAAGATGGAGGGCAGATGGCCCGTTTCCGATAACGAATGTTTTTTTATTCAAGATCTCGGCCTTTTCAAAATTAGATTTTCCATAAGGGTTTAAATGGATCGCTCCAGGTGTGCTTAAATTTTTTCTGAAAGAACTCGTAGATAACGTCTCGTAATGAAAAAACTGGTCTTAACTTTTGATAATGATTTTGGTGGTAAGGCCATATGATTGCGTTCAAGATATTCTGGAATGGTTTTTTCATAACGAGCCGTAATCCACTCAAACAGCTTCCAGTAAAAATTTAAGCACACCTGGAGCTTCCTAAATACAGATTTGTTTCAAAAAGCTAAACAGCTACGATTTCTCATTCAAATATAAAAGGCAAAATCGATTGTCAACAAGGACTCGAATATTATTGCCGTTCACTGGATCAGGGAAGAAACATAAATAAAAAGGATGGTCATGAGTCCCGATGCAAAAGGGGTCATGACCCATCCTGTGGTGATCTTGACGAGCATTTTTGGATTGACCGTTCGAAGCCCCCCAATAATACCCACTCCCACCACCGCGCCGACAACAGCCTGAGAGGATGAGACCGGAACCCCGATTTGGGTAAAAAGATGGAGGGTCAGAGCCTCGGCCAGGATCGTCACAAGGGCTGAAAAAGGGTCCAATGGAACGATGCCTTTACCAATGGTGATCATAACCTTTTTACCATATGTGAGTGCACCCGAAGCAATACTGAGCCCTCCGATGAGAGCGGCCATCTGATCGGTTAGAAGACCCGATCCCACATATATTCCGGTCACGTTCGCCACATTATTAGCCCCGAGAGAATAGGCCCCGTAGCAACCCGCCACAAGGATGCCCACGGCATAAATCGTATTTCGATTGGTGAGGCTCGGAACCGTTTTGTCAAAGATAAACTTGAGGACATGGTAGACCAGGTATCCGAAAACCATCCCACCGATGGGTGTGAGGACCCAGCACGCAACGATTTTTATCAGTTTCGAAAAATCCGCTGAACCCGATAGAATACCGGCACCGATCACAGCGCCGATGATCGCCTGTGAGGTGGATGCGGGAATGGCAGCGTATGTCAGGATGGTCATGGTGATGGCTGAGGCCAGGGCGCATAAAAAGGCCTCCATGGGAATCAGTTGGGAAAGGTCGCTGACAATTTTCATACATTTGGGTCCTTCAAGAATGGCACCCAGCAGGACAAAAATCGATGTCAGAAGAATGGCTGTTCTATATTTTACGGCACCGGTGGTGACTCCTGTTCCAAAGATATTTGCAGAATCATTGGCGCCAAGACTCCAGCCCAGAAAGATACCGCTGATGATCTTCCACACTAAACCACTCCGTTATTTTTCTTATCATCCCATTATCTTCTTATCATCCACTCACTTCATACTCAGGTGGATGATCTGGAGATGATCGCTGGCATCCTCGATGACATCGCTTATGGAGGTCAGGCAGGAAAGAAATTGGGACAGGATTTCACCTTCCCAGAAATTCGTTACTTCTATTGATCTTGCATCCCGAATCAGATCGAATTTGATATCGTCGATTTTTTTTTCATAAATTCGAATCGCCAGCATCTTTTCTCTAAAGTCCTCACCCTTGAGCATGGCCTCATAGGCAATCAATAACATCTCACAGATGCGGCGGTTCAGGAAGGCGATATGGACACATTCGTCTTTCAACGAGTCAGGGAGTTTTACATCCAAATATTTATAGCCGGTATCCTCAAGCAGATCAAAAATACTGTCGACAATTTCAACGAATTTACAAAGGTCCGGCCGGATATAGGGAAGAAAGGCCCCGTCATAAATTTTTGATACAATATCTCTCCGGATGGAATCAGCTTCCCGTTCGATATGCATAACCTCTCGCATGAGGCTCCGGTCGCTGGTCTCTAAGGCCGTCTTGAAGAAACCGAAGTCAGTGCAAAGGAGCTTAATGTGTCTGGTAATGTCTCTGATGACTTCTTGCTCTTTATTGCTTTTTGGAAATATCTTTTTAAAAAACATGTTCTCCTCGCGCCTCTGCAATAAGGGCGGCTGCCATGACATCCATTAAAGCAACGATGCCGACGATCCGGCCATCATCACAAACAAAAGCCCTTGCAATATTGGATTCACCCATAATTTTTGCGACTTGGCCAAATTCAAGGTCCTGATCAACGCACACGATGGGTCTCGAAGCGATTTCCGAAACCTTGATTTTCTTTGAATCCAGCCCTTTGGCCAGGACTTTAAAGACCACGTCCCTTGCTGTAATTACGCCGTTTTCCCGATCATTGCCGGGAAATCGAACCAGCAGGGATCGAATTCTTCTGTCCACCATCCTCTCAACAGCATCAAAGACCGTTTTATCAAACTCAATCGCTTCGATTCTTCTTGTAATAAATTCTGTAACTTTCATACGATTGTCTCCTGCTGAATTGATTAAAAGTCGCGTAACTGTTTAGATTTTTGAAACAAATCCGTTTTTAGAAAGCTTCAGGTGTGCTTAAATTTTTACTGGAAGCTGTTTGAGTGGATTACGGCTCGTTATGAAAAAACTATTCCGGACTGGCTTGAATGCGATCACATGGCCTTAAAATCAAAAGCATTCTCAGAAGCTAATACCAGTTTTTTCATTACGAGCCATTATCTGCGAGTTCTTTCAGAAAAAATTTAAGCATACCTGAAGCGATTCATTTTCAAAAGGCTAAACTCTTACAAAGTCGCTTAAACAGAGGTGTTGGGTGAAAAACGTTAAAATAACATTCCAGAGTCAGCGATAAGTGTTTTGGGAAATAGCCAAATGTTTTTTATTGAAATCTCTGAGAAACACAAACAATAGCTTCCAAATAGCGAAGGCCGAGGGTATTGTCAACAGGGACTTTCTCTATAAATAATCAAATTTTCAACATATATAATTCCCTTTCTCTTTACATCTCACAAATCCGGGTGGTATTGTTTTTTGAGTATCGGCGGCACCGAAAAGATTGGTACAGAAACCGCGTTATTGAGGAGGGATTTTTATATGAAAGCTTTTACAACCGTGTTGATCCTGTTTTTTAGCACCGTTGCATTTGCGGGCAGTATCGATATCGTTATCAGTTCTCCATCGAACAGTCCACAGGCCGGTTGGTCGACGGAGTTTTCCGTGTACTTCCATAATTCGGAAAATACATCTTTGCCGGTCGATATACCTGAACGTGTTTCCTGCCGTCTGACATCAGAGAATGAAACCGTAGAGGTAGAAGCTTATTCAGTCCCTGAGAAATCCAGCGGCACCGTTATCATCTGCGCAGGTTGTTTTGAAAAAATGCGATACACACTGGCCCTCCCCTCAACCATTGAAGGGATGGTTACCATGGAAATACCGGACTTTGAAAATGCCCGTATCCTGTTTGCGGTCAAAAGCAGCCCTTTGACAATAGGATCAAAGAGCGACGAAACCGCACCCAAAAAGTTCGAAGACCTGGATTCATTCTTGGAACTGTACCAGCCGTATCTAAAAAATATCGCGGCTTACGAACCCATGTATTTTCTCGTTGGAACCGATCCGGATAAGAGCAAATTTCAATTCAGCTTCAAATATCGACTTTTCAATCCAGAAAGAACCTTTTCTCAAGAACATGCGTGGGTTAATGGTTTTCATTTTGCCTATACCCAGACATCTTTCTGGGATTTGAAATCGTCATCCAAACCGTTCGAAGGTACCAGCTACAAACCGGAATTTTTTTTCCTGTCCCCCAACATCAGAATCCCCTGGTCCTCGGGATTCTTTGTGAAGGGCGGTTTCCAGCATGAATCCAACGGCCGCGGAGGGGAGGAATCACGAAGCACCAACTTTTTATATCTCAAGCCCATATATATTGCCTACGATGATCACACAAAGCTGGGTATAATGATTGCCCCGAAGATTTGGGCATACCTTGCCAACGAAGACGAAACAAACCCCGATTTGAAAGATTACAGAGGCTATTTCGATCTGGAGACAAAAATCGGTAAGGCGGACAGTTTTGTTTTGGGATCGCATTGGCGCTGGGCAAGGGAAGGCAGTTCCATTGAGCTCGATCTAACCTACCCGTTGCATCGTTATATATTTAAAAATCTCGATCTGTACTTTCATGCCCAGTATGTCAGCGCGCTGGCAGAAAGTCTGCTCAATTATGAGGATCGAACAGAAGCCTTTCGTCTCGGATTTTCCATTGTCCGTTGATGGTTAATCTGTTTGTATGTGTTCAGGGGGCAGTTATTTTCCCTTCACTTCGGTGTCTCCGTCACTGGTATTTTCAGTGACTTAGCAGTGGGGGCATTCCTGCCCCCTCCGCGTTCTCCCGCGAAAAGCATGCGGGAGCCGCGGTCTCCCCCACTGCTAAATCACAGAAAATACTAAGCGACTCCGCCAATACCGTTACGGGAAAACAACTGCCCCCTGATAGTTGCATCTGTTTTAAGAAAAAGTCAGGCCAAGATATTTGGCGGCCCTCCACGCGGCACTCCCGGCACTGGCTATGGTTTCGGGAATACTCATAGGCCCATGGACAGTCCCTGCGGTAAAGACGCCATTTGAAAAATTTTTAGCCCCATGGTCATCAATTTTGAAAAACCCTGTGGCATCAGGCACAATCCCTAACAATCCGGAAATGGTTTCAATATCTTGACACGGTGTAATACCGATGGACAGCACAACCAGATCAAAAACATCTTCCAGGGTATGATGTGTATGGTTATCCACATAGTTTACTTTCAGACGCTGACCGTCTGTTTCGTATATGTCCCCGGGGATCGCACGGACCATCCGAACTTCTCTTTGAACATCTTTATAAAATTGCTCAAAGTCTTTTCCGAATGTCTGCACATCCATATAAAAGAAGGTGATGTCGGTTTCAGGCCGCCTTTCTTTGATCAGTCTTGCCATACGCAGCGCCGAGCCGCAGCAAATCTTTGAGCACCAGAGATGGTTCAGCTTGGCATCCCTTGATCCAACACATTGAATAAAGGCCATCCGCTCCGGCGGCGTATCATCGCTCGGCTTTTTCACACCTCCGGTTCGTTTAATGATTCTTTCCAGGTCCAAACCGGTGACCACATTTTTAAAACGCCCAAATCCGTAAGGTTTGTCTTTGGGATTGAAGGGTTGAAATCCAATGGCGATCAAGACGGCATCTGCTTCGATGGCATGTTCCGATACTCCTCTGTCCAAACCGATGGCCTTTTCAGGGCATTCATCCCTGCATATGGTGCAGGATCGATCTTGAAAATAAAGGCATTTCTCTTCAGAGATGGCATAAAGAGGGATGTTGTTTTTTGAAAAACCTTGAAGAACAGCGCCATTTTTCGGGCAACGATCCAAACACAACCCGCAGTGGGTGCACTTTTGGGGGTCGACATACAGAGGTTCCTGTTGGATACTTGCTGTAAATCGATGGTTTTTAGATATTTTTTGTATCTGACTGCCGGTCAATATTTTGATGTTTGGATGAAAAACCGCACGCTGTAATTTTTCTTCCACCATGCAGGCGCCGCACTTTACACAGGTGTTATTAACGGCCTTGCAGGCATAACCGATGGCGTGTCCACCTAAGAAATTCGATTTCTCAACCAGGTCAACATGGATACCTAAATCGGCAAGTTCAAACGCAGAAGAAAGACCGGCCACGCCGCCACCGACAATCAGGACATTTTTATCCGCCATTTAGAATGACTCTCCTTTTAAAATTGTAAAAGCATCGTCATGTAAAAACAAAAAAAATATCGTAAATCAAGGACAAAAGACCGATTCACCAAATAAATGTCGATGGCTTTTTATAACCCGGCACTTTAAAACAGATACTATCAATGGAGAAAATCAAGTGAAGAAATTCCCGGCTTTCTCAAAATGATATGTCTGTAATTCAAAAGCCGGGAATCAAATGAAGATATTATTTCAATTTTTGCAGCGCCTGCTCCGCTGCAATGGTGATCGGTTCAAGGCTCGGCTCAGACGAGCAATCAGGATTTCCGGCACACATCAAGGTTGTGAGTTCCGGAATCGTTTTTTGGCCAAGAATCAGCGCATTGACCGTATCGATCTCTTTAACAGATGCGTCACTGTCGCTGACAATCTGCCCTCCGATGAGTCTTTTAGTCTTTTTGTCAAATACAAGCTTTATCGTCCAAGGTTTGACACCGGGAATCATTCCGTGTTTGCTTCTGGAATCTACTGTCGCACTGACAGTTTCAAATCCTTCCTTACGTGCCTGTTCATCCGTAAAACCGGTTGCAGCGATATATTTGTCAAAAATTCTGACTGCTGAGTTATTTAATATTCCCGGAAATTCAATTCTGTATCCAGCCAGCGTTTTGGCGGCAAGCCGTCCCTGGATAACGGCAGGACCGCGGAGTTGCGAAGGTGCGGGCTTTTTTGTTACAAAATGATTTTTTTCAACACAATCTCCGGCTGCAATGATATCCGGATTTGATGTTTCCAGGTATTTATTGACTTTGATGCCAAACTTGCCAAGTTCAAGATTCATATCTTTTGCCAACTCTAAATTCGGCCTTGCCCCCACTGACAGCATGACCATATCTGCATCGATCGTTTCTCCGGTTTCAAGTTCAACCCCTGTAACCATGCCGTCATCCCCAAGGATCTTTGTTACCTTTGATGCCATCATCATATTGAAACCCTTTTCAACCAGATATTTCTCTATCTTGGCAGCCAGCTCCGGATCAAGCATCAGGGGCAAAGGGTAGCTTAAGAATTCAATGACCGTCATGTTGTAATAATTGGGTTTCATCTCCGACAGGAGGGCACCCAGTTCAAGGTTAATAAATCCTGCTCCGATGAAAACAAGATTCCTGGGCTTTTTCTCTTCCATATACTGTTTTATTTTTTCCGCATCCACGGCGGTTCTCAAACTTAGCACGCCCTCGAGGTCAATCCCCTCAATGGGCGGAATTACCGGCACCGATCCGGTCCCCAAAATGATCTTGTCGTAACCAATGGAAGTGCCGTTTGACAACACCACCAGCTTTTTCTTGGTATCAACGTGGGTTACTGTTTCAATGATGTTTGTAATACCTGCATTTTTAAACATGGCATCGGGATTTGTAATGGCGTCAACCGTAGCCAGACCGGCCACGGCATGCGGTAGAGCTCATCGAACGATAAAACGATCCTCTTTGCGTATAATCGTCACATCTACATCCGGCATAAGTTTCTTTGCCATCATTGCGGCAGGTCCGCCAACACCACCACATCCGATAACAACCAGTTTTTCACCCTTTTCCATGATTCCCCCTCCCGTGTTATGAGCTCCCAGATAAATGATTTCATTCCGGCCTGTGCCTAACCAAAAACCGGAACCCATAACCTGCTGAATTTTATAGTGTGATGCTTTTGTGCCAGGCATTAATATTATGAGCTTATGCTCATAACACAAACATATGAGGTTAACCTTTTTCTGTCAAGCTAATTTTATCCAAAAATCATTATCACTTTTTGATTTACAAGTTAAAATGATCGTCTAACCAAAAAAACATTTTTCATAATTCAGGTGAATTTTTATCAAAGCGTCCAATCATGAAATGTCCCAGCTTTCAATTCGACAATCCTGAACTGTTTCCATTGAAACGGCAACCCGAATAAATGCATTTTATGGGGATACAAAAGGAAGATATACATAAAACGTACTTCCGTGATCGGGTATGCTTTCGACCCGGATCATCCCATCATGAGCCTCGACGATACTTTTAACGATGGGCAATCCTAAACCGGTGCCGATAATGTATCGGGTTTTTTCATTTTTAACGCGATAGAATCGGTCGAAAATTCGGGCGAGATCTTCTTTTTCAATCCCCATACCGGTGTCTGTGACACTGATGCACAAATGATGTTTTTCCGGACGGGCGGCCACGGTGATTCTTCCTCCTTCTGGTGTATAGTTAATAGCATTGGCAATCAGGTTGGAAAGCACCTCTTCCATGTTTTGTTTATGGACAAGTACCGGCGGTAAATCCGGTAACGGGTCCAGTCCAAGTTGTATTCCTTTAGCTTGAGCTTTGGGTTGATGGAAATCAACCTGGTCTTTTATAACTTCAGTCATATCACATTCGGTTCTTTCTAATGCTATCAGTCCGGCCTCTATAGAAGCCAAATTCAAAAGCTCCGAAGAAAGGGAAACGATCCCGTTAATTTTCTGTGAAGCCCTGCCTAAAATCTCATCCTGTTTTTGCGTAATGTCACCGGCCAGTCCATCCTGAACAACTTTGATCTGCGCCATGACAGAATTCATGGGACTTCGAATTTCGTGTGCCACCATAGAAACAAAATCAGATTGGCGCTGATTAATGTCCTTTAAATAGGTAATATCGCTCAGAACGGTAATGGTTCCCAAATTCCGGTCGATCCGGTCTCTGAAAGGACGACATCGGGCAACATAGGTGGTTGTTTTAACTTCTCCATTTTTTTCAATCTCCAATTCTTCGGTGATCTCGGTGATTTCACTTTTAGACATGGAAAGAGCGTGTTCAACCATTTGTTGAAGCTGTTCATGTTGAACCAACTCTGTAAACGGACACCCAATGATATCTTCTCCTTTGAAGCCCATTATTTTCATAAACGCCGGGTTGGCCAGCACCAGTCTTTTTTCATTATCAGTGACCATGACACCGTTGGCGATGAGATTAATGAGTACGCGAGTCCTGGATTTTTCGTTGGCAATGTCTTTGAGAGCGCCGGTATGTTCGATGGCTTTGGACACCACTACCCTGAGCTGATCCGGAGAAAAGGGCTTTGGAATAAAATCAAAGGCGCCTTTTTTCATGGCTTCAATAGAATTTTCGATGGTTGCATACCCGGTGATGACAATAATCGAGGTGTCAGGATGAAGTGCTTTAACATGTGACAAAACATCGAAACCCGACAGGCCCGGCATCATCAAATCCAGCAGGATTACATCAAAATGCGCTTTCTCAATCATTTTCAACCCAAGCTCCCCGTTTTCAGCCAAGATCGTTTCATAGCCCTCTTGGGTTAATACTTCACGGCACCCATTTCGAATGACCTTTTCATCATCGACCACCAGGATTTTGGGCTTAAATAAAATGTCAGTGGATTGTTTTTCCGTCATGATTCTGGCCGCCTTTCCTTATTTGTTCTATGAAACCGCGGTTTTTTCGTCAGGCGTATAAAGTGGGAATTCGATCAAAAAAGTTGTCCCCTTAGGACCCGTTTCCTTGATTGTAATACGGCCACCATTTCCTTTTACAATTCCATAGGAGGTACTCAGACCGAGGCCTGTGCCCTTTTCCGGTCCTTTTGTTGTAAAGAACGGATCAAATACTTTTGATAAATTCTCTTCAGGGATACCGCATCCGGTATCCGACACCTCGATATATACCTTTTTGTCATTTATACTCCGGTATGTTCGGAATGTCAGGGTTCCCTTTCTATCCATGGCGTCGATGGCATTCATTACCAGATTTATGATGACCTGAATGAGTTGATTTTTATCTGCACGAATTAACATCATTTCATTAGACATTTTTTCCACGAGGTTAATGTTCAGAAACCGTTTTTGATCCCGGATAAAGGTCAAGCTTTGTTCCACCAATGAATTGACCTGAAATGTCTCTTTGCTAGGACGCGTCTGCCGGCTGTAAGCCAGAAGGTCTTTTACAATATCTTTGCACCGGTCTGTATTATCGATGACAGACTTTAAATATTCTCGAAGCGGGTCCGCTTTGTCGAGCCGTTCAAGCGCCAGGTTTACATACAGAAGAATCCCGGTCAGCGGATTATTGATTTCATGAGCCACTCCTGCTGCCAATTGGCCCAGAGACGCCATTTTTTCTGACCGGTTGATTTGGATTATCGCTTCTTTCAGTTTTTTCTCACCAGCAATTTTTTCCCTGAGATCATAAAAAATCCCCGTGGTAGCCACCTCTTCTTCACCATCATATATAATGGCACCCGTCATTTCAACGGGTATGCTTTCACCCGCTGTATTAATGACATCAACCCGCGAAGCGACGAGCTTTCCCTTTCCACCAAAATCGTTGCTTTTTAAAAGTTTCATGACCTCTTTTGCTTTGCCGGGTGGATAAAAGCTCTCTGCATTTTTTGATCGAATGGCTTCTTCCATTGAAAAGCCGAATAAATTTTCAGCTGCATGATTCATTAACAAAATATTTCCGTCCATGTCTGCAGCGACAATGGCATTGTGAGAGCTTTGTATGATCTTATCCAGAAATTGTCTCATACGGATGGATCTTTTCTCCAGCGTAATCACCCGTGTGACATCGCGAACGCACTCCATAATAAATTTGACATTCCCGTTTTCGTCCAGTATCGGTGAAAACATTCGGTCTACCCATATTTCCTCTTTCCCATCATATCCCATTCGTCTTAATATGGATTGCCATTTCTTTTCGGCAATCACTCTGGAAAATGGACAAATCGCCGGAGAACAGGGTTCATGCGTATTGTAAAAAATCTGGTGACATGTTTTGCCGACCACATTTTCTAACTCAATGTGCTTTCTCTCCAAAAAGGCTTTATTCGCTGAAACGATGATTTTATCCGGTGTAAGAATAAGCGAAGGATAAGGAATATTATCAAAAACCTTTATTCTCCAGTCGAATTCTTGAGTGATGGTGATATATTTCATATTCGTAAGCTGTTGCCGACATTAAATGCTTCGGATTTTTTAAAATCCTTAAGCCCAATGGTTATGGGACCTCAAACGCTTCGGCCAGCAAAGGCCCGGCCTCCTGCAACTTTTTTTCAGGCAACACAATGTAAACGGCAGCTCCTGAACATGCAGCAATTAAAACCGGAACCCCTTGATTATCCAAAGCCTTAAAGGCTGAATAAGCGATGCCGTATCTGTCCCCAAAATGAGGCCCCTGAAAGCTTATGAGTTCTACCGGAGAGGTGAGGTGGAAATATTTTTCAGATTCCAAATTAATCTTTTTACCAAGATAAGATAATACGCTATCGGCTACAACCTTCTCAAGTAACATATACAATCGTAATCTCTGATGGTTCGAATACTTAGCCAAAATCAGATGAAAACCGATATCAAGATCTGCCAATTCCATAAGCCAAAGGCCCCATTGACCCATTTCCCCCGGTTTAATGCCGATATTCAATAAAGACAAGCCGGTAACCTCTTTAAAACCATATATTTTAGGTCTTGGTTCCCAATAAACGGCAATCGTTTCCACTGTTTTTCCTTAAATTATTATTTTGGTGTCTTAGGCTTTTGTGGCTGAATTGTCACCTTTTTTTCTGTATCACCTGAACTTCCTGTCTAAACGGTGAATGATTCGGTGGCAGATCCATATATTCCAGTAACGTTGTAAGCGCTTCGTCCAATTGTGAATAATCCGTGATAAATGTCAGGGATGATATGGATGAGGCCATACCGTATAACGGAATGCGTTGCTTTCCCAAGAGATAAAAGGATAAACCCAGTAGTTTCAGGTTCGAATGGTGAGGAAATAATGACAAAGCACCGACACCTGGAATGAATTCCAGATTTTCTTTCAGAATGGGTTCCTCTGCAACGACTTTTTTTATCCGTTCGGCATCTTCAGCCGCCACACAGCATGATCCTGTAATTTTTTCTCCCATACCGCTGATCAAAATAAACGGAATGTTTATCTGATGTTGGGCCAGAAGTTGAAAAAAAAGTGCCCTGGAATCCTGCGGGAAGAAGCGGTTCAAAAGGTTTACCTGAACCATTTCCTTGCTGAGTTTGATACCATTGATCCGTATTTTTTTGTCGATGCTTTTCCGGGTATTTTCCATAAGAAATTTGTGTCAGAATTCAGGATTTCACAGTTTAACTCCCAATGCCAAATCCATACGGAACAAATCGTTCCAATCTTGGATTTCTGGAGTATTGAAATTAATTTGTATAAAAACAATTTAATTTTTTCAACACTCCATCGCTCCATCAATCCAATACCCGGCAATGCCCGTTGATACGATAAACTTTCGTGTGCAGTGGGATGTTGATACCACATCAGGAATTCTGCAAATATCGTTCGAACTATTCGAGATTTTCTTTCACGATGTCCATCAGTTTATCCAAATCGATGGGTTTTGGAATAAAATCTTCCGCCAATGTTGTTTTACCGCCAAAATGGGTATATTGGGTTGTTGTTACTGCATCTCCTACAGCGGTCAGAAGAACCACGGTAATATCTTTGTATTTGGCATCCTTTTTAATCTCGTCACATACCGCATACCCGTCTTTTCTCGGCATCATAACATCCAGAATAATCAGGTCCGGTCGATCTACTTTAATTTTTTCCCAGGCTTCAACCCCATCATAAGCCTTGGTTACCCTGAAACTATTGCTTTCCAACTTCATGGTAATCGACTCAACCAAATCGGGGTCGTCGTCCACCACCAGGATATGTTGCTTTTCACTCATTGGTTTTCCTCCTTTTATATTTAAAATTGGTTGCTCGTCTCTTTCATGTTATGGACAATTGAACTAAAGATCAATTTTGGGTCTAGGAAGAAGTCCGGCCCGTTCGACAATTTCCGGAACCTTCTGTTCCCACTCAATAGCCATAATGTGGAATCCTTTCACACCTTCTACGGTTTTCAACCGTTCGATTGCTTCCACACTCATTTTGATTCCTTCCTCGGGCTGTTTTTCTTTGGGAACACCGGCCATACGCTTGATGATTTCATCCGGCACATCCATTCCAGGCACCTTGTTTTTCATGTATTTGGCCATACCTACGGTTTTCATTGGCGTAATTCCAGCCATAATATTGATCTCTTCATGGAGACCTCTGTCCCGAACACCCTCCATCCATTTCTCAAATTTGTCCAGATTGTAGATACACTGGGTTTGAATGAAATCGGCTCCTGCCTTGATCTTTTTCGCCAAGCGGGCCACCCGAAGCTCAAAAGGATCCGCAAAAGGATTGGCTGCCGCACCGATAAACATTTTAGGTGGATTCAAAATGTCGTCTCCGCCCTGGAATTTTCCCTTATCCCGCATATCTCTGATCATTTGAACGAACTGAACGGAATCAATGTCATGCACATTGGCCGCCATGGGGTGATCGCCAAAATGGGGATGATCACCGGATAAACAAAGCATGGTATTGATGCCGTGTGAATAGGCACCCAGAATATCCGCCTGCATGGCCAGCCGGTTACGGTCTCTGGTCACCATCTGAAGGATGGGGCTCATCCCCAATTGTTTAATAAACACACAGGCGGCAAAACTGGACATCCGGACCATGGCTGTCTGGTTGTCCGTCACATTGACCGCATCCACATATCCTTGAAGCATTTTGGCTTTTTCGATGATCTTTTCCGGCACGGCACCTCGTGGGGGCCCGCATTCGGAGGTCACTGCCAACTCACCTGAAGCAAAAACTTTTTCCAGTATACTTTCGGTCTTCATTTTACCAAATCCTCTCTTATTATTTTACGGGGTCCGCCGCCGCGCCCAGTACGCCAGTCTTTTGCCGCTATATTTTCTTCGTATCTGTCCTCTATTCCCAAGGCTTTCAATCGATCCCAGATAAGCTGCCAGGCGCAATCAATATCAGAATCCACTTCACACTTGCCGTTTGTGGATCCACCGCAAGGGCCATTCAACAAACGCTTGGAACATCGCGCAATCGGACAAATCCCCCCGGTCAATCCCAAAACGCAATCTCCGCATCCCTGGCATCTTTCAGCCCAAACACCTTGACGTTCCGAAGCACCCATGAACTTCGTATTTACAGCCGGGAAAACCGGCTTGGCTTTAAACCGCCTGGCAATTTCCTGGACCCCGCACCCGCAAGCCATGGACATGACCGCTTCCGCTTGATCAATGTGAGTAACAAGTTCTTCTACATATTCGGGATCGCATTGCCTTTCGAGGGTTATTTCTTTGACCTCAAGGCTCTTTCCATCAGTCTTGAACGCCATCTGAAGGGCTGAAGATAAAATTCCAACCTCCTTCCTCCCTCCCGCCGCACAAACCGTTACACATTCGTTACAACCGACAAGCAGAATGCGGTTATACGGTCTCAGGCATTCAATGAGTTCTTCCATTGGTTTCCGTTCAGCAGTGATCATTGGTGTTCACTCTCCTTTTATATAAAATTGAACTTAGGAGCTTCGCTCCAATTGGAATATTGAAATAATGGAATAGTGGAATAATGGGTTTAAAATGTATTCTGTCGTTTTTCATAAAAAGACTTTTTCCGATTTAAGACCCTATTTTCCATTTTTCCAACATTCCACCATTCCATGTTGCGGCGCAAAAAGAATGCGGCCGATAATAGTAAATATATTCAATATGTTGCAAAATTCCGATACATATAGTTATGCCGCATTATCTGCTTTGGGGACGGATTTAACCGGATTGGGTCCCAGTTTGCGGATTTTTTCCGTCATATCGGCAGCCGTCTGTGCAAAACGTTCCCCCATGCCGGCCGACATTAGTATCATCTCTACTCGCTCACCGCCGATGTTGATTTCATCCAGTAATTTTTTGATATAAGCCACCCGTTTTGATGCTTCGATGTTGCCGTTTTTAAAATGGCAGTCTCCCTCCAGGCAACCTGCCACATAGACACCGTCAGCCCCCATTTCAAGAGCTTTCATGATGTGAATGGCATCGACTTTTCCAGAGCAGGGTACCCTTACGATTTTAACATTGGGAGGATAGCAAAGTCGTTTGCTCCCTGCCATATCAGCCGCCGTATACGCGCAATAGTGGCAGCAAAAAGCAACAATTGTCGGTTCAAAATTTTCCATTAGTTCACCCTTTCTAAAAGTCCCTTTAATTTGGCAATGATCTGGTCATCCTCATATTGCATGAGTTGAATGGCTTTGGCCGGGCATTCAGCGGCACATATGCCGCAGCCATGGCATTTGGCCGGATCGATTTCAGAGTATCCATCCTCATTAATGAATGGGATACTGAAGGGGCAGGCCCGGACACAGATCAAACAGGCCGCGCATTTCTCACTCTCCACCCGTGCGATTGCAGCCCCGAGATTTAGCGTATCTCTGACCAACATGGAATGAGCCCTGCTTGCCGCAGCCTGGGCCTGAGCAATACACTCACGGATAGTCTTGGGCGCATGGGCCGTACCGGCCACAAAAAATCCAGGTACCGGCAGATCAATGGGTCTGAGTTTGACATGGTCTTCAAGGAAGTAATTGTCAATGGTTTTCGGAATGTGGAATATCCTGCCGAGATCTTCCGTCGATTCTTCGTCGGCAACGAACCCTGTACTCAGGCAGAGGCAGTCCGAATAAACCGATACTTCCCGCCTTAATATCGGATCATTAAATGTGACTTTCAACAAGTCATCAGCGGCATGAACTTTGGGTGGCTCATTCGCCGCATATTGAACAAAAACAACACCCTTTTCACGGGCTTTTTTATAATAATCTTCATGAAAACCATAAGTTCGCATATCTCGATACAAAACAAAGATCTGAATCGCCGGATTGATCTCCAGCATCCTGAGCGCATTTTTAACCGCAGATTGGCAACAGACACGTGAACAGTTAGGATTTTCCGAACATCGGGACCCAACACACTGAACCATTACAATATTGGTAAAATCTTTGATTTCATCCGGATGGCTCTCAAGCATCGCATCCATATCGAGCTGGGTCATAACCTTTTTATGTTCATCCAAAAGGAATTCCTTGGGTCGGTTGGGTAACGCCCCGGTGGCTAAAATGGTCACACCGTGCTGAATCTGTCTGTAAAACATCTGCGGTGCGATTTGGAATCCGGTTTTGAACATACCCGGCATCCCTGTGTGATCCACAATAAAAGCATTGGTGATGACCTCGATTCGATCATGTCTTGTGGTTCGGTTAATCAGATCCTTCAAATAGACCTGTACATCATCCCCTTCAATCGTCTTATGGATTTTTTTTGCAACACCTCCCAATTCGCCGGACCATTCGGTCAGATACACCTTGAACCCCATATCTGCCATGTTTAAGGCGGCATTCATCCCGGTTACGCCCCCGCCAACCACCAATATATCTTTGTTCATCGGGAAAATATTGTCTGTAAGCGGGCGAGACAGGGCCACACTGATCGTCGCCATACGAATCAGTTCCTGGGCTTTAATGAATGCTTCATCCGGTTGATCAAAGTGAACCCAAGTATCCTGATCTCGAATATTGGCGATTTCAACGAGGTATTTATTAAGTCCCGCTCTGCGAAGGGCATCCTGAAATTTGGTTTCGTGAGTTCTGGGAGAACATCCGCCGATGACCACCCGGTTCAAATTCTTCTCGATGATAACGTTTTCAACATGTTTCAAGGATTCCCGGCTGCATCCATGGCCGATCATTTCCGACACCTTCACATCCGGAAGTGTTCCTGCATAATCCGCCAGCCCTTTTGCATCAATCACACCGCCGATGTTTAAACCGCAGTCACAAACAAATACTCCGATTCTGCGAGGTTCCTGGCTGACATCGCGTTCCGGTGGAAATTCCTCGATGCTTTCCGGACTTTCAGGGATCACGGGTAAATCTTTTGAAGCACAAAATGCTGCTGCACTGGCTTGAACCATGGTTTCAGGGATATCTTTTGGACTCTCGAACATCCCACAGACATAAATACCGGGCTTGGAAGTGGCCACCGGGCGGAAACTGTCTGTTTTTGCAAAATGGTGTTCATTCACCTCAACCCCCAGTTTCACTGCCAGATCCTGCACATCCCGGGAAACCTTGAAGCCGGTGGAAAGCACCACCATATCGAACACTTCGGTAACATTGGTATTGCTGTCATGGGGGGTATAGGTAATGGACAGGGACGCTGTTTCCGGATCATGTAAAACGCTGTGGGGACGACTTCTCACCAGGCGAATGCCATAGTCGTCTTTTGCACGATTTAAATACAATTCATAGTCTTTACCGAATGTTCTCATGTCCATATAAAAGATGGAAGTTTCGATGGAATCTTGAAAGCGTTCCTTGGTGACGATGGCCTCTTTCAATGCAAACATACAACATGCACTGGAACAATATGAAGCAGCGCCTTCATGAAGGCTGCGCGATCCCACACATTGAATCCAGGCTATTCTTTTGGGTTGTTTTCCGTCTGAAGGGCGAACGAGTTCACCCCGGGTAGGGCCGGATGCGGATAATATGCGTTCATACTCCAGGCTGGTCAAAACATCAGGGTTTGCTGCATAACCCAGACTGTCCGATGTGCCGGGATCAAACACCTCGGCTCCCGGCGCAAGTATAATGGCACCGGCTTCCACTTCCCGAACCTTTTGGGTGTCTTCAGGGAGGATAGCACCCGCCTTGCAAATTTTCACCAGCCCATCAATATCTTTACATTTTTCTATATCAATGGAAAAGG
This sequence comes from Desulfobacterales bacterium, assembly GCA_046484425.1. Taxonomy (GTDB): domain Bacteria; phylum Desulfobacterota; class Desulfobacteria; order Desulfobacterales; family UBA11574; genus UBA11574. Next base: position 21,227 of record JAWOIY010000127.1, read on the forward strand.
CATGGGGGATTGCCTGGGGATATCTCATACAGGTGGGCGCTCGATGATCGAGACCCGGAGTGAAACGAACACACTCGGGAAATTTATTTAAACAATCCCCACATGCCGTACACTTCTCCAGATCGATGAATCGTGGTTCGGTGATTAATTTTAATTTAAAATTACCCGCCTTCCCTTGGACTTCGGCGACCTGGGTCATGGCCAGAAGCTCGATACGCAACTGGCGGCCGCTTTCGGACAAATTGGGAGACAGGGTACACAAATCGCAATTGTTAGTGGGAAAGGTGCGGTCCAGTTGGGTCATCAACCCACCGATTGAATATGATTTGTCTATCAACACCACATCCCGTCTCGATTCAGCCAGATCCATGGCGGCCCGGATACCACCGACACCTCCGCCAATTACGAGCACCGTATTGTTTTGTTTGAGCGTATTTTGATCTTGCATTTGTACCCTTATCTTATGTTTTTTATGGGTTTATAATTATTTTCGCCTTAGATCCGTTGGTTATTGAACTAAAAAAAACAACACAGCCGTCAAATACCTGCATAATCCAGAATCGCAGGAAGCCGGTATTCCCAGCCGAGGGTGACGATCTGAACACCCTGGGAAATTTCTTTGAGTCCCACAATGATCTCTCCGGCAATCTTGAGACATTCTGTTTCCGTATCCGGCGCTTTTCGAATCCGTTTGATCAAATCTTCTGAAATATGAGCCCCTGGTTCGTAGTTGGCAATATATCTGGCAATTCCCACGGATTTTATAAGAAAAACTGTGGGAATAATCGGCACCCCCAATGTTTTAAATTCTTCCATATTTGCAGCAAAGCGATCCAGATCATAAACAGGGGGGGTAATTATAAACTGGGCTCCCGCCTCAACCTTTCTTCTTGCAAGCGACAGTTCTTTGTCAAAGTCATCACGGTCACCTGTGGGGGCAATGGTGCATCCCACGGTAAAAGACGGCCTCCCATTCAGGTCGAAACCCGCCATGTCTACCCCTTGTTGTAAGGATTGGATAACGCCCAAAAGTTCCACTTCGTCCATGTCATCTACCGGTTTTGCGTCTCGATGATCACCTTTGGCCATTTCTTCACTGTGAACAACAACGAGATTCTGAATGCCGAGTACATGGGCGCCGAGTATATCGCCTTGAAGCGCCATCCGGTTACGGTCCCGGCAATAGACATTAACAATGGATTCTACTCCCTGCTGGTGCATGAGAACACCACCGGCCAGTGCACTCATTCGCATAATGCCGTTTTCCATGTCTGGGACAATGACGGCATCCACTCGCTCTTTAATTCGGCGGGCATTGCCGACAAGCTCAGATATATCCACACCCTTGGGTGTATTCATCTCAGCCAGCACAACAAATTCACCTGATGTTAATCGTTTCCGAAAACTCATAAGCTTCCTTCCTCTTTTGTCATTATTCAGGTTTTAAAAAATAGTGAAAACGACGCCGTTTCCTTCGCCGGACCAATGCCTATATGGCCGATTCCGGGTGAAAAACGTTAACCTCTTTCAAATCGTCTCCAAGGTATTCTCTTTCGTTTGGGCCGAGAATTCCCAGCGAAAGGCATATCAACGTCCACAAGTGTACGGTACTCCATGCATGACCGTGCTGATCCGACAAATCGTGGATTTGGGCATGGCAATTGTGGCACGGCGCAATGCAATAATCGGCTTTTGTGGCCAGGATCTGGTCGGTTTTAAGCCTGCCGTACGCCCGACGCGCATCGGTATAACCCGACTGCAGAAAACCACCGCCGCCGCCGCAGCAGTAGTTATTCGACCTGTTGGGAATCATATCAATGAAATTTTCTTCACCCACGATCGATTTGACGACAAACCTCAAATCTTCCGCGATTGGATCGCCATAACTCTTCCGTACGATCTGGCACGGGTCCTGAACCGTAAACTTGATTTTCAAGTCTTTGTTCCAGTCTGAATTGACCTTCAGCCTTCCTTCCCGGATCCATTTGGCATAATATTCATAGATGTTCTTAACCTCAAAATTATGGTCAATGCTGAATTTTTTCAGTCCGGCCCGGACTGAGAAAGTCACATGACCTCACTCGGTATTGAGAAAGATTTTACAGCCCAGGTCATCCGCCTGTCTGGCCGAAGTTCTGGTAATGTGTTCCCAGGCTTGGTCGTCCGCCAGAAACATGCAATAGTTTTCTGCCGCCCAGCCTTTACTCCCATACGTCCAATCCACACCCGCCAGATGAAGAATCTTCCACAAGGGAACCAATTCATCCGGCTCGGTCACCGGTTCTCTGGAATTCTGGTTCAAAAAGAATTCGGCGCCCTGTTTGTCGATGGGCGCCTTCATATCCTCAAACTCCGGCTGCGCCTCCTTGTACTCCTCGAGAACGTCTTCGACCACAAACTGGAAGTCTTCCTCGGACGTTCCCATGGCACTGCAACTGTCATTTCTCAATGCCATGTCACAGGACCCCAGGATACCCTTCGGCCGCTCTTCCCTGGGCCAGGCTGCCCTGGCATTATAGACCAGTTGGGGAATGTCGATCTGCATGGGACAGACATAAATACACCGCTGGCACAGGGTACACATCCATACCCAGGGTGTACTTAAAATTTCTTCGTCCATACCAAGGGCCGCCATTCTTAGAAATTTTCGAGGATCCATATCCTCCAGGCCGGTGGCCGGGCATCCGGAAGAACAGGCCCCACAGGTCAAACAGAGATTGAGGTTACCGCCTTCAGGAAGAAGTTTTTTTACCTTGTCTAAAAAAACGCTTTCTTTTTTACCTTTGATTAAAATGGGTTCTCCTGGCATCATTTCATCCTATTTTTTTCTTTTTTAATTGAATTCGATAAAAATAATCCCCTTGCTCAACAACATCTAAAAAAATCAACTCATAAGCATCTTCCGGTAAAACCTTGAATAGGTCGTTGCGAATATCTAAATTGCTTCCACGCAGTTCCAAGACTTCGTTCGGTTTCATTTCTCTAAATGTCTGTACCAACTTCAGTAGAGAAATATCTGTGATCGATCCTCTGAAATCGAGGTAATGATTCGCTTTACGCTTCAAATCTTGAATACCCCTTCCATGTTTTCCGGTTTTGTCTATTCTAACAGCAAAATTAGTGCCACATTAAAATGGGTTGATTTTCCGATGGATGTTTTCTTGGATATCCCTTGACCTGCGCCGGTTTTAGAAAGAAATGTATGGAAATGTCTCTTGCCATTAACCTGTTAAAATGCTAAAAAAATAAATTTAACACCTATTAAATTTTAACAGAGGAAATTTGATGATCGAAGAAGAGTTGGACAGGTATTGGAAAACCGTCGTAAACACGATTCAAGACGGGGTCATGATCGTGGATACGCATGGTCGCATCATTTCCGTTAATAAAGCCTTTGAGATTATTACTGGATTCTTAAAAGATGACCTTATCGGAAAAACTTGTGATGTATTGAACTGTAATTTGTTTGAAATGGCCCGCAGAAAAAAAGGAGACCAGTGGTGTGTATTGTTTGATACCGGATACATGGATCGACGAAGGTGTACGCTGATAAAAAAAGACGGAACTCTTCTTCATGCGTTAAAAAATGCCTCTATTCTTCATGATTCCAAGGGAAAGATAATCGGGGCGGTTGAAACGATCGCCGATATTACGGAAATTATTGAAAAAGACAACCAGATTGCAGCCTTCCGCAGGGAGCTCAGATCAAAAGACGGTTTTCATGGAATTATCGGAGTTTCTTATCCCATGTGCCTGGTATTCGATTTGATTGAAAATGCCGCCCAATCGGATGCACCGGTGATCATATATGGTGAAAGCGGGACCGGAAAAGAACTGGTGAGTCAAGCGATACACGAAATTAGCGATCGAAGGAAAGGGGCTTTTGTCAAGGTCAATTGCGCGGCATTGACCGAATCTCTTCTTGAAAGTGAACTTTTTGGACATGTGAAAGGTGCATTTACAGGTGCATACAAAAACAGGGAAGGCCGGTTTGAAAAGGCCCATGGCGGCAATATTTTTCTTGATGAAATTGGTGACTTACCACTTTCTACACAGGTCAAACTTTTGCGTGTGATTGAAGACAAAGTGATAGAGCGTGTGGGCGACAGCCAATCCATTCATGTTGACGTTCGAATTATTTCAGCGACGAACAAGAATTTGACAAAGCTGGTGGATGAAGGCATTATCCGGCAAGATTTTTATTTCAGAATTAATGTCATTCCCATCCGTCTGCCTCCCTTGAGAAAAAGACTGGAGGACATTCCCCTTTTGGCGGAATTCTTTTTTCGAAAAAATCAACTTAAAAGCGGCAAAAACATTCAGGGCATCAGCAATGATACCATGGACGCGTTGATGAATTACTGGTGGCCCGGCAATGTGAGAGAATTAAAAGGTGCTTTTGAATATGCCTTCGTCACCTGTCAGGAAACAATGATCAAACCGCACCATCTGCCGTTAAACATCATTCATAAGAAAAAATCACTAAAAGCAGACCAGAAACCGCCGTTTAGCAGAGAAGAATTAAAGAGAATAGAACTTATTGAAACGCTTAAGAAAACAAATGGCAATCAGTCGGAAGCAGCTAGGGTTCTGGGGGTTACACGGGTGACCATCTGGAACAGGATGAAGCGGTTTGATATATACCCTGATCAAAAAGACTCACTAAAATAATTCCGCATCTTATAATCCAAAAACCTTTCCGCATTTTTTGTTACAATCCTTGCCAGTTTATCTTCCGGTATCTTTTTGATCCTCGATAAGTGGAACAGGGTCTCATGCAGGTCGGCCGGTTCCGAGAAACGATCACCATATTGAACCGGAGCGTCGGTTTCTATTAAAATCCTATCCACAGGTGCCCTTGCCATTGCCGCCAGTCGAGACATCCTGCATAGCATAACTCATTTCCCACTTTACTGTATCATCTAAAACATATACAACGCCATTTATGGTTTTACAAAACACAGGATAATTGAATCGTCTTTATAAGACACAGACAACGATGGTGAATTGATGATTGAGATTAAAATCCCCGGGAATAAAACACTTCAGCTTGAACACCTTGTTCTGGATTACAACGGTACCATCGCATTTGACGGTGCTTTGATTGACGGTGTCAAGGATTGTCTGGCCAAGCTTTCACACATGTTGACCGTCCATGTCATCACCGCCGATACATTCGGCAGTGTCGAAAAAGCGCTGGAGGGTATCGCGTGCAAACTGGCCGTCATACCCTTGGATCACCAGGATGCGGCCAAGCTGGAATATGTAAATAACATTGGTTATGATAAAACCGTGAGCATGGGCAATGGCGTAAACGATCGGTTGATGCTCAAAGCGTCGGCCCTGGGTGTGGCGATCATTCAAGGAGAAGGGGCCGCCTTTGAAACCCTGGCTTCGGCGGATATGGTCTGTAAAGATATTCTGTCGGCGTTGTCTCTGTTAATCCACCCCTTGAGGCTGACGGCTACGTTGAGATGCTGACCCGAAAAACCGGATCAGACAATCTTGACAAACTCGTAAAAAGTCTTTTGTGAGCGACATTTGAGCATTTGGGGAATCAGCGTTTCAAGCGGTGAAGCGTTAAAAATTTCAAGCTGTTTGAGGCGCTTGCGCCGAGTTCTTGAAATTTAGCGGCACCGATGGAAACGCCCCCAAATGGTCACGGAGCGAGCAATATCGAGTTTTTACGAAACCATGAAACTTTAATATTCGTTGATTTTGCCAGGCTATCTGCCTTCGACAATACGCGTGGCAATTCTGATCCCGTCAGCTGCGCTGGAAATGATCCCGCCGGAGTGGCCGCTCCCTTCGCCCACAACATACAAGTTTTTAAAACCGATACATTTTCCGTCCGCCTCACGGACAACCTGTATCGGTGAAGAGGTCTTGCTCTCCAGCCCCATCATAATGCCGCTTTCAAAACCCATCAATTTTTTACTGAAATTAATCAACGCCTCACGTATGGAAACAGCAACTTCAGAGGGCAGCAATTCCCAAAGAGCCGAAGGTTTCAACCCCAGTGGATAACTGGTCTCAACTCTGCCCGATGTTTCTTTCTTTTCGATAAAATCTCTAATGCTGCAGTAGGGCGCTTCGTACCTGCCGGTAATATCGAAAAAGCGGCGCTCCAGCGCTTCTAACCAATCGAGCACCGCCAACGGCGTTGATTTTTTTTGCAACAGCCTGTCAGGATGTACCGCCGCAACACAGGCCGAATTGGCGAATTTCCCGTTTCTCAAATAGCGACTCATTCCATTCACGATATTGCTGTGGCTGTAAGCCGTTGACGGTACCACGGTCCCTCCCGGACACATACAGAAGGTAAACACCGGAAGATTCCCCTTGCAGTTGTATGTAAGCCGGTATTCGGCTGCCTTGACGCCCGGCAATCTCTTCTTGCCCCATTGGGCCAGGTTGATGACCTCCTGAAGATGTTCGACCCGGCTCCCGATGGCGAAATTTTTAATTCGAAGGGAGACGCCTCTTTTGCTCATCATTCGGGATGTGTCAAAGGAAGCGTTCCCGGGAGCAATGATCAGCGTTTCCGCGTCCAATATGCCCATGGAAGTAACCGCTTTGACGACCCTTTCATTTTCAACCTTCAGATCCTCAAGATGGGTTTCAAAATATACCTTTCCGCCGATCTTTTGATATTCATCCCGCAATCGCTGAACAATGCGTTTGAGACGATCGCTTCCAATGTGGGGATGCGCCATATAAGCGATCTCTTGAGGAGCGCCGGCTTGGATGTAGCTCTCTATTATGAAGCGCTTTTCTTTTGATATGTGTTTGGACCTGGACGTGAGCTTGCCGTCTGAAAACGTACCGGCGCCTCCTTCGCCAAAGGCATAGTTGCCAACAGGGTCAAAAACTCCGGTCCTTTCAAATCGTTTAATCCCGGTCTCTCTTTTTGGCGCCTCGGCGCCTCTGTCAATTACAGTTGTCGAAAACCCTGCTTTCTGAAGTACATAAGCCGCAAAAAATCCGGCCGGACCGTTTCCCACCACCAGTACGTTTTCTTCTCTTTTTTGATAGGGTATCTCCAATGAAGGGGTGACGGGATGAGGGATCCCTTTGAGTTCTTCCGACGAAACACCCACCCGGATCAGCCAGTGAATATTGTCTTTTTTCCTGGCATCCAGGCTCTTGCTATCTATCTGATAAGAAAAATCCCTGATGTTTAATACCGTACCGATTTTTCTATTCAGTTGATCCTCGGTATAATCCGTCGGCAACTTCAATATAATCTCTTTGTAGCCCATACATTTGAAAATTTTCCAATAAATAAAGAAATATCATAAACACAACTAATTATTTTTTGCAGCAGTCTTGCGGAGCGGAGCAGACTGCCGGGCATTCCACATCTTTTAAATCACTGTGCCCATTTCTATATTCATCAATGGCCTTGTGAAGTGTTTTAACGGCAAGCTGTATACAGTGGTGTTTTTTCACCGGGATATCGACAAGTTGTTTGAATACATCTCCGTCATTCAAATTTCTGGCCCGTTCAATACTATTACCTTTAACCAGGTCCACAGCAGCCATTGACGCAGAAATCGCACCCGGGCAACCGAGCACCTGGTACCTGATATCCGTAATTATATTATCATCGATCTTAAGAAAGATTTTCATGGTGTCCCCGCAGGATCCCAACATCTCGGATACCTGATCGGCATCCGGCAGACTTCCCATATACGGCTGTTCCATGTAATATCGAACAGCCCTTTCCGAATACCCGCAATCCAAAAGCATCTGTTGTTGACTTCCGGCATCTTTCTCAAATACAATTTTTGGTTGACTCTTTTTATCACGATTTACTGAAACCATAGCACAACTCCATGATGTTAAATTAATTTAAAGAATTTCCCGGGCGAATCTATGATTAAAAACTTTTTATGTCAAGTTTACTTTTTGTAGATTCTTGACATACCGTTCCAAATTTCCTACGGTCATTTTCATAAAAATAAATTTTAAAAATCGCTCAAAAAATGGATCGTTCAGGAGGAGATATATGCTTAAAATATTACTGGTCACAACTGAAAAAGAGCCTTTTTCTGAATTTGCTGCAGTCTTGGAAAAAAAGGATGATGTCGAACTTTTTTGGGCTTTAAACGGACATGAGGCTCTGGAAACCATATCTCTGAATCCCATTGATCTTGTGATCGTTGATGAAAACATTGGCGACATGACAGGAATCGAATTCATTAAAAAACTACTCCCGATAAATCCGATGATTAATAGTGCCGCCGTGAGCCCACTGGCACCCGAAGAATTTCATGAGGCCAGTGAAGGACTTGGAGTGCTGGTGCAATTGCCGATCCGGCCCGGTCATGATGAAGCTCAAGACCTTTTGAATCGACTGAAAAAATTGACGCACTTAACTAAAAGTACCAATATTGGCAAAGTGAATAAGGAACAAATTTTATAACAACCGGACGCCGCTTTTCATTTTTGAAAGTTACGTTAAAGATATTGAAAACTATTGAACGAATGAAAACATATCTTGATTGCATTCCTTGTTTCATGAATCAGGCGCTCCGGGCCGCAAGGATAGCAACAAATGATGAAAAAAAGATAAAAACGATTTTAGATGAAGTCGGGATGATGTTGAAAAACATACCGCTTGATAGCTCTCCTCCGGAAAGCGGAAGATTGATCTATCATAAGGTTAAAGAAATGACTGGGAATTCGGACCCGTATAAGAATATAAAAAGAGAAAGTACCCAAAAGGCGCTGTCATTGTATCCTTTTTTAAAAAATCGGCTTGAAAAATCCAAAGACAGGTTTTTGACGGCAATTCAAATTGCAATTGCCGGAAATGTCATCGACTATGGGACGGATTGGAATTTCGATATAGAAAAGGAAGCCGTTAAAGTTCTCGACATGAACTTTGCCGTCTGTGAATACAATGGTTTTAAAACCCAATTGGAAAAAGCGCCGAACATCTTGTATATTGGGGATAATGCCGGTGAATGTGTATTTGACAGAATCTTGATAAATGAAATAAAAAAACCGGTAACCTATGTTGTCAGGGGTATGCCGATTATCAATGACGCCACATATGAAGACGCCGTTCAGGCAGGTCTGGATAGGGTAGCGACCATATTATCTTCCGGTACGGACGCTCCTGGAACGGTTCTAGAAACATGCAGTTCGGAATTTATAGAACTTTATCAAAATTCTGAATTCATCATCAGCAAAGGGCAAGGAAATTATGAAGCGCTTTCCAGGGAAAGACGCACGATTTATTTCCTATTAAAGACAAAATGCAATGTCGTTGCCGATGATCTCGGTGTTTGTATGGGTGATATTGTGTTGAAAGGATCCGGTGTTTAGGGTCCTTATTTTGACTGCTCAAATGTTAAATGACCCAGCATGAGCGGTGCCCGCTCGTCGCATATGAACGAATTTCAAATAAAAACATTCCAACTTTTCACTTCATTTTGTTCAGACCCAAACAACTCCATCTTTCTCTAATGAAGCATTTAACGCCTTTCTTCTGCAAAATTCAAAATTTGTCTAAATAGATTTCGAGAATATTCAAACAACTAAATAATACCTAAATGTTGCCAGCAATAGAGATTGAGGGACACGTTAAAATAATTAAAGGTATTTGGGTGTATCTTGAATGGCATACTTTTTGCTTTTAAAACTTTACAATATAATAACAATCAACTTGATATACCTTAATATTTGTGTTGCATCGGCTGCACATCTAACACGGAAAGATGCTGGATCGAATTGCCGAAATATCGGGGCTGAGTATAGGATTGTTTCATGAATCAAGAATTAACTGAAGAAGAAAAAGAAACACTCAAGCACGTTACTGAAAAACTTGACGCCTTTGAAAAACATAGAGGAAATCTGATCCCCATCCTTCAGATGGTCCAGAATAAACTTGCTTATCTCCCCCCTGAAGCCTTAAAAATGGTGGCTCAACACCTCGAAATTCTCGAAAGCGAGGTTTACGGCGT
>JAWOIY010000169.1:0-6268 GCA_046484425.1 Desulfobacterales bacterium
GTAATGGATAATTTGAACACTCACGCGCCAGGCTCTTTGTATGAAACATTTCCTCCGGATCAGGCGAAGGCGTTATGGGACAGGTTTGAGTTCGTATACACACCCAAACACGGGAGTTGGCTGAATATGGCCGAGATAGAGTTGAATGTGCTCATTAGCCAGTGCTTGAATCGGCGAATTGATGACATTGATGTTGTCAGAAAAGAGTCGTCAGCCTGGCAAGAACACAGAAACAACAAGGGTGCCAAAGTGAATTGGCAGTTCACAACAAACGATGCACGGATAAAATTGAGCAGACTTTATCCGACACTTTACGATTGACATGACACTAGTACTAGAAATAATTTGACAGTTGCTGTCCCTCTCATCTTTCTCTATCTCCAACCAGTGATCATTCAGCTCTGTTTATCGTATAAATATAATGAGATACAGAAAAGTTATAAAATGTGATGTCTTCAATATTCTTATATCTTGAAAACAAAAACCCGACATCAATTTATTCAGATTGCATAGATCACTGGTTTTTTGAGCCTCTAATTTTTACCGATTAGTTGGAGATCACGATATACATTTGTCAAATCAATCACCACCAGATTTGATTTCACTTGCCTTCTGTATTTCTTGTTGTCCAATGTCTATTGGAACTCTTAAAAAAGTTGTTATTGGTGGTTGCGGACCAAATTTGTGTGCTTGATCCACGTTTGCGATATAACGTACAAAAATTTCTTCATCTCCAAGTGTTGTAATATCTAATTTCCCAAGTTCGTAAAATGGTATCGCTGTCAAAAAACTTGCTCTAATTTTAACTGTATGATGACCAGGCTGGGCTGTGATTTTAAAATAGCAACCTTTGCACAATCTGCCCACCTTTTGATCATCAAGATATACGAATGGAACCTCTGCTATTCCAACAATTGAAGGACTATTCGGACGATATATAAAAATTAGACTGTTATTCTTTGTATAATTTTTTATTGTAAATTCATTTTCAGGAACTGCGCAACTAATAATTGCAAATAGAATCAACAATAGATTTGAGAACTTAAAAAAATACTTCAATGAATAATTGCTAAAAATCATTGCTGAAGACACTTTTTATACTCTTAATACATTTAAATTACGCCATGTAAATCAGGATTTTCAAAACCTGTACTTTCTTGCCAAACGCCCAACCTAAAGCCAATTCCTGAAACTTACATATACCATGAAAATGAAAAGGGCTAACCCTGTGAAATGGATTTGCCTCTATTGAAAAAAAATCACGAGAACTTTGATTATCTAAAATTGAAGCCAGTCATTAAATTAAAAAGCAGAATTATCATAAGGATAGACTAACTCTTTGAATCACATATAACCATATCGTGAACCAGCGCATCTGACAATGGATTCAAGCTTGTCGTTACGATAGCATGCCATTACTGGAATTGAACGTTCATCGGACGTTCTTTTCAATTTGCGGATATACGCTACAGTAGCCTCAATAACATCTTTTTCCAGTTGAAAACGGACTGCAAACTCCTCAACTGCAAACTTTCCCCAGTCTTTCATGATCTCTTCAACTTGCTCAACCGTAGGTAATTTTTTGTTTGTAATGTCAGTCATATTTTACATCTTTAGATTATTAAAAGTACATACCTTGATAACAGCAACCCATGTTCGATCAACTCTGATTACATAAATTAAATTGAAATCGTAACATGTGGACACTAAAAATTGAAAGACAGAGCCTACCAAAGACCCTGTCTTTTCCTGTTCGGTTGAGCTATTTTTATAGAGTCATTCGAACCTGTTATATTTATCAGTTTGATGGTTGATATTTGAATGATAGGTTTACCTTGGCCCGATAGGCAGTGACCTTTCCCTTTTCAACTTTCATGTCCATTTGAGTAATTTCCGCGATTCTCAAATCCTTTAAGGTTTTGCCGGCGGTCTCCACCGCATTTTTGGCGGCATCTTCCCAGGAAGTCGGGCTTGATCCCACCAGTTCAATAATTTTGTAGACACTTTCACTCATGGTTTCCTCCTTTCTTCTTAAAGTTTTTTACTAAACTTTGAATGATGAATCCACACAGTAACATCGTAATCTGGCAGTTCAAACATATTTCTACATCCAGCTATTTGTCAATAACCAAAAACACCCATAGTAGAAATCTTCTGTTTGAGGATTCCTTGCATAAACTTCAATTTCCAAAAAGTAATGATTTCAAACCGAAATCAAACTTGGCTTAACTTGAGCACAAGCTGAAACTAAATTCTGTTCATCACGTATACCATTCAACCGGACTTTCAGAGACTATGTTTAATCGTAACTTGCACGGGTCACTTCATCACTTATGGTCGAAGCGACAAGTGGCTTCCATGCAGAATTATCCCATGTTCCAAGATAAGTATGCATATAAAGATACATTTTCGGTATAGGATGCGTTCCTACAACGACCTTGACCTCATAGCGTTTTTCAAGAAAGGCCTTAAATGTATCGATATAGGGACAGGGGGGATAACCAACCACCAGGCCGGTAGCTAAATGAATAACCTCTGCGCCATTCTTCAACATCTCTTCGCCCGCATATTCTATATTGCCGCCAGGACAACCATCGCACGTTGTAAAACCAACCAACTCAACTTCGGTATCCTTATATATGCTGAAAGCCCCTTCCTTGTTCCTCATCGCTCGGAAACACTTCCCGCCCGCACAGCGGCGGTAGCGATCGCAGATAACTATTCCAATTTTTGTCTTTGAATTCATTTTAACAAAAGGAGGTGCTTGATGAAACTATACGCCGGATTAGATCTTCATTCAAGAAATACTTACATCGGCATTATGGACAAAGCCTCAATCGTGTGTTTAAAAAAAGAGTTCCGAATCATCTTGAACACATTTTACAAACATTTGCCCCTTTTCGGGATCAAATCAAAGGATTTGTGGTCGAGTCCACTGACAACTGGTACTGGCTTGTAGACGGTCTTATGGATGCAGGATATTCATCTGCTCATTTAGCCAATCTGGCTGCCATCAAACAGTATGAAGGATTGAAGCACAGTGACGATCAACACGATGAATTCTTTCTGGCTCAACTTTTGATCCTAAACATTTTACCCCAAGGGTATATTTATCCCAAAAAGGATCGTCCGATTATTGCCGGTGTGTACCTTCCCTGCGACTGTCCGAGGGCAAAAGTAAAGGGTATGGCAACCGTAAAAACACCTGAACATGCACTCAAATTTTTACATGCCAATTTTCTGACAAGCATGTATCTCAACTGGTTCAAATCCTTTGGGGAAGCTGAGAGATCGAAACGCTTGGCGGTCTGAAAGTAGCAGGCTGCCGGGCTATTATTGGCAGAGCATAGATGGCTCTGCCTTTTTTTATTGCTTATCTATCCTATCGTTCAGAACTGCAAAGTCAAATTTGAGCAAATCATTGTATGTTGCTTCGGCTTTATCGGGTTCAACCTGCCACCAGATTAAGATTTTATCAGTACGATAAAAATAATGCTTAAACCCCATCCCCTCTGTCTCAAAATGAACATCATTCCCCATTTCACTATAAGTTAATGGAGAAAATACAGATGATCCACCTGCTAATTTCCTAGCCATGTTCATTATAGTAGCTTTGGCCTTTTCAGCATCTTCATAGACACTTACGTATAAAATATTATTGCTACGATTTTTCCTGTAGAAGCCAATGAAGTTTTTACAATCATCAAGATCTTTGCCATGCATTTTGTTTATGATAACTGTAGCTTCTTCATCTTGAATCACTTTAGCAAGATTCAAATCTCCTAATTTCTGTGGAAGATGGTTTGAGTTGCTACCTGTGCCGCAACTTATTAAGGTGACAAAACTTGCCAAAATTAGTACACATATTTTTCTGAACCCTTTTCTGAACATGCCAAACTCCCTAATGTATTTTAATGGGTATCTTATACCTGACTTTCATCTATCGGCTTCATGCAGTTCGGATCATTATTTTTAACGGAGTTTACCAACGTTGATACCGGATAAAACTTCATATCATGGACTATATCCTCTCTCAGAATAGTCTCTAACTCTTTTGGGTCTTGCATTTCAACATCCAGCCATTTTTCATATACCTTTTGATCAAGAATCACCGGCATACGGTTATGAAGTTCACGAATGCTATGACTGGCTCCTGTGGTGATAATCGTGCAGGATTTGTAAACAGATTCATCATCAATTTCCTTATCAGTCCATGTTTCCCAAAGCCCTGCAAATGCAAACGGTTCGCCTGAAGGGATGTAAACATAATATGGCTGTTTGTTTCCTTTATCACCTTTCCATTCATAAAAAGCATTTGCAGGGATCAGGCATCTACGATTTTTGAAGGCATTACGGAAACTGGGTTTTGATGAAACTGTCTCAACCCTTGCATTGATCATTCTGGAACCAATAGATATATCCTTTGCCCAAAATGGAACAAGGCCCCAATGAAGCTTCTCCAACTTGTTTTCATTGTCATGTTTAATGATCGTAAGAATTTCTTGGGTGGGGGCTACATTATAATTGGGTATAATGTCAGAGGCAATGGTGCGAATATTGAAATTCTGTTGAATGGTTTCAAAAGGTATGTTTTGAACGAATCTACCACACATTTTTATCGCTTATTATCCTCCTTTCAGAATTTCCTTAACACGTTATTGACTGCTATCCACCAATTCTATCTCTCAACTTCCAGGCATTCTTAAACGTAACAACCTTTGTTGGTGTCAGCATCATATCCCCACCGGTATTTGGATGCCTGCCTTTTTTTCCTTTTGCCCCTCACACAAAACCTGCCAAATCCGGAGATCATAACATCTTCATCGAATGTTAATGTTTTTTTTGATTATTTCAAGTAAAGCTTCTACGATTTCCGACGATCTATTTCGGTAATCTCCTTGACAAGTTAGGTTATTCTGCAAAAAAAACAGGGGTCTTTGAAAATTTTGATATTGTTGAAACATTTTGTATACATTGACATCCCTTTTAAGATTATGTATGTTGTTGAATTATATACTGTTTTTATAGCACATCTGAATTATCAATAACTTAAGGAGGAATAAAATGAAACTTTATCGAATTATCGTAGTAACTTTGTTTGTTGTTTTCCTTCTCGGCTGTGCAGGATCGTTCCAAAAAATGAACAATTTAAAAATTGGCATGACAAAACAAGAAGCCATCGAAGCTGTTGGTTCCCCTAACAGCACGAGTGCGAGCGGGAATGTCCAATATCTTAAATATCGGATTAATTCCGGTATGTTTAGTTCCGACGAATATTATGTCAGGCTGATAGATGGAAAGGTTGAAGCTTACGGGCAGAAGGGTGACTTCAATTTGCCTTACTAAAAGAAGTACAAATGGAGCCAAGAAGAGAGAGTAATGCTGGAAATTATTGTTCACGATATAAAAGGCAAGTGCGCGGTGCATAAGATAGGGGATAAGATAGTGATTCAAAACCCACAAATAAAATTAGAAAAGACTGATGCTCTATGCACTCATGCACTTCCATCGATATTGCACTATGCCCTGATATTGGAGAAAAACTGGAACCCCTTACAACTTGGCCTGACAAAAGAGGATGATCAAGATCACGCATACATTCAATGTCTCGATCCCGGGCAGCCTTTTACTGAAGGTGGAACTGTAATTTTTAGAATTAGATTGATTTAAAGCCAGGACGAAAAGATCAGGCTTTACGGCATTGACTCCCCCGGAAAAAGTCAGGCTTTTAGTAAAAAGGCAAAACAATTTACCTCCGAAATGGTATACGGCAAGACCGTTGAAGTTAAAACTAAAGATAATGGCCGATATGGCCGAACTATTGGGATAGTTATTATCGAAGGTGAATTCCTCAACGAAGCTCTTATTAAAAATGGATTCGCATGGGTGTACAGGAAATATTGCAAAGCGGCATTTTGTGAGGATTGGCTTAACCTTGAAGTCGTTGCCAGATACGGTAAAATCGGCTTATCGAGTGAACCGAATCCAATACCACCTTGGGAATTCCGGCATAGCAACGAGTAATCAAAAGCCACAGGAAGAGCTTGATTTGAGGGTAAATGAAAACGACAAAATAAAATATTCATGATATTGGCGTAGATAAAGGAACCTATAAGAAGATTGATTCATGTACACCATTTATATTGACGATACCAATCGAGTGTCGATAATCTGCCCCAAATGCGGATTCGAGCAGAATATTGACATCACTAAATTCAAGGATACCCAAAAAGAGCTGAAGGGTACATGTAGATGTGGTGAACCTTAT
>JAWOIY010000160.1:0-12779 GCA_046484425.1 Desulfobacterales bacterium
CATCAAGACTCAGATTGCAGGCTTCTCCGTCACAATAGGTAATGATCGGTGTATCGGTTGATATATCTTCTGTGACCTTCATAAACCTCCGATCAACCTCATGCAGCGGAAGATTGCGTGCGCCTTTAATATGTCCTTTTGTAAAATCGTCATTTGAGCGGGAATCAATAAAAATGGCTGGTTGGCGCAAAAACAGGTTTTTGGCTTCTGCCAAAGATATGTCAAGCCGTTCACCGGAAGAGGATGTCAAACGGGCCCTCATGGACCCGTCACCAAACACAGGCAGTCGATTATCCTGGACCTGATTGATTGAAAATCCGAAAAAAACAGCCAGGGCAAACATAGCGCCGCACTGCCCTAAGGCTTTGAGAAATTTCTGTTTGTGGATTTTTAATCTTTTATTCTTAATCACTTTTATCTAAAAGCGGATTTGAAATAAATAAGTTGATGTTATTTTTTGTCTGTTGGCAAACGGTAACTATCATTCAAAAATTCGAGGGTTTAAAATTCTGGAAAGAGATTCTACTCTACGGCTTGGGATGCCATCTAAAATTTTCGGAATTCGATGCTTAAAAGGATCATATAAAGAGAAGACTGGAGCTAAAGCTATCTCTCCCCAACTTAGAAGGATCTTTACCGTTTCAAGGGCTATCATTACCGCAGTGAACCATACCGTAGGCGCAAAAGAGGTTATATGGCCTTCAGTAACTCTTTTTATCGTCTGGTCATCATAGTAATCGATTGTTCCTTCAATCTTGCCAAAAGAAAGCAAAATCTTTAATGTAAATAGATCATACTCCGCATCGGTAAAGTTTGAAATCGGTTTACCCTGTGTCGGTAACTTATAAACTTCCTCAAGGCTCGGCGTTTGGGGTGTGAAAGTGATAACATTGCCATATGGAAGCGCCCACCCTTCTACAAATGGAATACCCATTTCACGTGCCTTTCGTGACATTATTATACAAGGCTTTATTTTATCAATCACTAAAACAGCAGCATCGGAATTACATAATATCTCCTCAATATTATCTTCACCCATTGCGTAGTACTTGTCTATCATTATTTCGGGGTTTATTTTTTTAGCGGTTCCTTCCGCAACATCTATCTTTCTTTGGCCGATGGTGTCTTGAAAAGCAAATATTTGTCTGTTCATATTTGTCTGTTCATATACGTCATTATCTATAATGCTGAATTTTCCAATCCCACATCTTGCAAGGACCTCAAAGACAACACCTCCTACCCCTCCTATTCCAAAAACGCTTACTTTAGAATTTCGAATTTTTTCCTGTTGATCTTCAGTAATGAACCCAATGTTTCTATTAACAAGACTCCCATATTCTGCTCCCCATTTATCCCCATATTTATTCATTTTTCTCCTCCTTTAAGTTTTTTTATCAACCATGTTCGTTCTTGCCAAAGAGTGAAGTCTTGCCGCCCTAAAGGGCGGAGGTTCTGAATTACGGCAGTGCTTCGTGCTCGATAAGGATTTTGTTTAATTAACATAGCTCCCCTCAGCCTGTCCTAAAGAATAGAGCTTACAGCCAGCAGGCCAGTCAATCTCTTTACCGTAAAAATAATCAAGATGTATAAAACATAATAGCAAACATCTTGAAATTAGTCATCTGAATTAAGAACCGATTGAAATTAAAAATAACGGTTTTGACGGATTGATGTTGTCGATAAGGCCGGAGGGCGGGCAGGCGGATACGTTTGTTAATAATTACATAATTGTATATTTAGTTAAAATTAAATACAAAAAAGTAACAAAGATGAGATACGAAAAGTATTATAAAATAAAAAACGGATCTAAAATTATCTTTTATCTATCTGATATTATATATATATTTCTTATCTTTCCGGATCAATACATTCAGATGGCATGCTCTTTGCGATAAGGCAGGGAAATAATTGACGCAATCGCTAATATCTGGAGGTTTTGACAATGAAGATTAAGAAATTTATCCTTACGACGGTTTCCTTTTTTTTATCCGCTGCTTCAGTCTTTGCCGGTGAAAACGTTATCAATTCAGGCGATACGGCATGGATGATCGTTGCTACAGCGCTTGTCATGGTGATGACACCGGCGGGACTGGCTCTCTTTTACGGGGGAATGTCACGGTATAAAAATCTTCTGAATACCCTTGCCATGACCTTCGTGTCCTACTGCCTTGCGAGTATCATCTGGATGATGTGGGGATATACGATGGCTTTCGGGCCGACCAAGTCGGGCATTATCGGAGGGCTGGATCATTTCTTTCTCACCGGTATCGGCACGGGAAGTGTTACCGGTACCATTCCAACCTATGTGTTTGTTCTGTTTCAGATGACATTTGCGGGGATTACCGTTGCCCTTGTTATAGGCTCCATTGTCGATCGGATGAAGTTTTCATCATGGATCGTATTTACCATTCTCTGGGTCACATTCATCTATGCTCCAATCGCTCACTGGGCATGGGGTGGCGGATGGATGGGCAGTATGGGGGCTTTGGATTTTGCGGGTGGAACCGTGGTTCATATCAATGCCGGTGTTGCCGGGCTGGTGCTTGCGTTGGTGTTGGGTAAACGGATCGGATTCGGCAAAGAGGCCATGTTCCCTTCGAGCATTGCATTGACCAGCTTGGGAGCGGCCCTTTTGTGGTTCGGATGGTTCGGGTTCAATGCCGGCAGTGCGCTTGCCGCCGACGGAGTTGCAGGATCCGCATTTCTGGTAACAAACACATCCGCATCCGCAGCAGCCTTGTCATGGATGTTTATCGAATGGGCGGTGAATAAGAAACCGACGATTCTGGGGCTTGCCTCAGGTGTTGTTGCCGGGCTTGTCGCCATAACACCGGCCGCCGGTTTTGTTAATCTGCAGGCCTCGTTGATTATCGGAATCGTCGCCGGAATTCTTGGATTTTTCAGTGTCGCCGTTCTCAAAAATAAAATCGGTTATGATGACTCCCTCGACGCCTTTGGCGTGCACGGGATATGCGGAATGTGGGGCGCGATTGCAACGGGTATTCTTGCCGACCCTGCCATCACCGAAGGCGCAAAAGGACTGTTATACGGCAACCCAAAGCAGCTTTGGATTCAGGTCGTGTCCATTTTAGGAACCGCACTGTTTTCCGGTGTGGGGACCCTGATTGTGGTTTATATAACGCGCTTTATCACCGGCGGCCTTCGGGTAGAGCGGGAAGAAGAGGTACAGGGACTGGACAATTCACTTCATGGCGAACGGGCTTTTGAAATTCAGCTGTAGTCCTTTCCAAAGGGGGCGGATTCTGCCAAAGCCCCGTAACTCAGGGAGAATTAACGGCGTAATACATTCTGATGAAGCTTTTGTGGCTTTCAAAGGCGATGTCCGGCAAATCATGATAATGAAAGTAACCTGCATCATCGGCATCGTCACCGGCGATAAGGGTGCCGGAAAAGCTTTTAACCAGATATCCAACCATAAGTACGGAGTGGTACAGGGTACTGGGATTGGAAGAGATACCGAGGAGCATATCGATCTGCCCCGAAAGCCCTGTCTCCTCTTTAAGTTCTCTCAGCGCTGCCTGTTCGGGTGCTTCGCCAAGTTCCATAAATCCTCCGGGCAGGCACCACAGCCCTTTTTGGGGCACCACACTCCGTTTCACAAGAAGTACTCTTTCTCGTTTATCCACCACGACGAGGCATGCGGCCGGAATGGGGTTCTCATAAAGGGGTTCATCACAGTGTTCACAGAAAAACCGCAGCCTACCTTCGCAAAATTTTTCCGAGAGTCCTGAGCCGCAATAATGACAGAAATTCTTTTTTCGCATGGTCAGTCGTCGAAATTCCCTTTCGGACCCTTTTCAGAATCAATAGATGCCGATTTTTTGATGATTTTTTCCGGAGTCCATTCATCGGGGTCTTCAATTCGACTTGCTTTTGGTCCAGGATCGTATGTTCCAGCCTCGAGGATGGCCTTAACGGCAAGAGACCCCGTGTCTTTTGCGTTGAAGACGGTGACAAGCATATTATAAACAAAATCTTCCACCCGTTTGACCATTCTTTCTCTGACTGTTTTAGACTGCCCCATCAGCTTGTTTTCGAAGGGCAGGTTGAGTTTCTTATAGTTTCCACCCTTAAGGCCTTTGGACTCGGCATAGGCGGTCATCTCTTGCCACATCTCTTCGGTGACGCCCTGACCCTTAACTTTAATGAAGTTGCCATCCTTATCGAGTAATGCATTGCCGTAGTCATTGACTTCAAGGCCCCAGGAGATCATTTGCAGGGCTGTTGCTACATTTGCTTTGGTTGTCCTGGTTTTGGTCGCTATTTCCCTCAACCTGTCGGAGCTGTTTCCGGATGTGCCGTGCTGGGCGCCGGAAACCCGATATTTTGTCAGGGCCTGATGAATTTGGGCTGTTAAATCAACCTGTATCCCCTGGTCGCTCTCCTCGATGCCGTGAGTTGTTCCGTTGTTCAAAGCAATCCAATCCGGAAAAACTTCATGTGCGTTGAGCCCCTGAATCAGAAACAAGGCTTCTTCAACGGTTGACAATCCTTCTTTTCCCTTGATCTCGCCGACTTCTGTTTCAAGACCGGCCCACTTGGGGACAAAAGGGTTCAATTCCAGGTTGGCAAGCAGGTTCTGATCATCCGGCATGTGGGAGGCATCAATGGCGATGGAGGTCATTCCTGCCTCAAACAGGGTCGGGATCTCTATTTTGGCGTCATCAATATCCTTTTTATTCTTGATGCCATAATGATCCGCGTGGATGGCTACCGGGATGGTTATCCCCAGTTCATTGCACAGTGCATCGACCTGCCGTGCGATATTCCAGTAATTCACCGCACAATAGGCGCTGGCACCGCCTTCGGATTTGGCGATTTCTATGATAATGGCGGCATTCGCCCTCTGGGCGGCCCGTAGGGCGCCCTGAATAACAAAGTAGTTCCGACCGTTGGCAGCAATGGCAATGGCTTTGCCCTTGGCAAGCATTGCGCGGTCAATAAATTTGCCGCTGACGATCAGGGCTTGTGAATTGGGAAAAAGTTTGACTACACTCGGCGGTCGGCCGATTTTAAGCGCTTGTTGAAAATCCGTTGATGTTACAGGTTTATTTTCAGGCATGTCTTAACCTCCTTTTTTGAATAGCGTTCAGGTAAGCATAATTGTTTATATTAAAGATCATTTGTCTTGAAAGTCAAAATTTTTGAATCTCACATCATTTAATATTTCAAGAATTTCCGCTTTGAATGAAACGGGAGCCCAGAGTGCACCCCAGCCCATTTGGAACTGAAACAAGCCATCATAGGCCGTATCATGAAACGATCGAATCCGATGGGGGATGTCATGTTCATTCAAAATGGAGTCGATAAGCTGCGCCTCTATGATATTATCCAGGGTGGCTATACTGACAAATTCCTGATCATCTGGTTCATTCATTTTGTAGTCCTAACCGGTAATGTGCGAATGCCATCTAAAACTTGTATCAACATTATTTTTACCGGAATATTGAATTTAGTCAATTATAAAAAAAATTGCTTGGGGATTTGATCCTGAACAGGTATTGAATTAATTACATGGTTTTTGTGAACTTTTTTACACATACCCGAAAATGGTCCTCGCTAAAAAATATATAACCAATTGAAATATAATTAATATCATTCAAAAAAACATTCGGCATGGCTTTTGCTTATCAAGGAGCGATGAAAGAATCGCGGAGCATGTCCGGAACGCCATGATTTGGCATTCAAAAGCGAATATTTCATATATATAGATAGATATAAAAATTACCATATATTGTTGTTCGATATATCTTGACACACAACATTTTGTTTATTATGATCAGAAATCAAAAAATGGATCGTTCGGTAAAGTTGCAATTTTGACAACCCTTTGGGTCGATCGGGAGCGATTAGGGCTGCATGCATCTACCAGGAAATTTAAATCTAATCCCCTGTACCGTAAAGCAGTATGAATCTTATGGATAAAGAAAACATATTTCCCAAATTAAATCCTGCAGGTTCAGAATCGGAACGCCCCGCCGAAGGAAAGGAGGTTCATAAAAAATACATAGTTAATCGTCTGAATTTCATTAACTTTCAAGATGGTACGGTCTTAGTTAATTTTAAACATCTCAAATACGGCCATAAAATTTCCCACCGGGCAAAACCGCAACCCTGCCTTGGAGAAGAGTTAACGTGCCTTTGGGCCGAACCGGACAAAATTGGTCAGCAGTTACCCTCCTATAAATTTCAAGAAATTATCATACCGAATGGTAACAAGGTATTGTCATTAAGATCCAACGAGATCAGAATGAATGACACAGGAATTTGTCTTGCGCTTCCAGAGACGTGTCTGGAAGTCAACCCCCGCAAAATGATAAGGCATTCATGCAAGGGTATTAAGATTCAGCTGATTCAGAACAGCGCTCTATTTTATGGCACACTCATTGATTTTAGCACGGCGTCTTTCCGAGTTGATATCACGGCAAATCCTCCCCAGACATTTCAATGGATCGATCCTGAATCTACGGTAAACCTTATATTTTCTGATGAAAAGGAAACGCTCTATTCAGGGGAATGCAAAATACTCAAGGAAACCGGGGACCACAAAAAAAGAAGCTATGTTCTTGAACCGATAAATTATCAGACCCGAAGGTTTAAACCCAAAGAATTCAGAAGCTTTCGTATGGAACTGCTTCCATCACCAAACATCATTTTCAAACATCCATTTACAGAAAAAGTGTGTAGTTTGAAGGTTATGGATTTATCCGGTTCCGGTTTTTCAGTGGAAGAAGACATAAACAGTTCCGTGATTTTACCCGGTATGATCATTCCTGAACTGGAACTGAGTTTTGCAGACATTTCAAATTTTAAGTGTAAAACTCAGGCTGTTTATCGAAAAATTATGGAAGAAGAAAGCGGGGATTGGGTGAAATGCGGCATGACCATTCTGGATATGGATCTCGAAGACCACGGCAGGATTTTGGCGCTGCTCAATCATGCCAAAGACGGGAATTCTTATATTTGCAACAGAGTAAATATGGACGATCTCTGGGCTTTCTTTTTTGAATCCGGTTTTATTTACCCTAAAAAATATGTTTTTATTGAGGCAAATAAAGAAAAAATCAAGGAGACTTATAAAAAGCTCTATACTCGGAATCCAAAAATCGCCAGGCATTTCATTTACCAGGACAAGGGGCGTATTCTGGGTCATGTTGCCATGCTTCGTTTTTATGAAAATGCATGGTTGATCCATCATCATGCGGCACGCAACCCCGGCATAAATAGAAGTGGAATTGAAGTGCTGGATCAGATCGGACGCTTTTCGAATGCTTCCCATGGTCTCTATTCTCTGCATATGGATTATCTTTTTTGCTATTTCAGACCTGAAAACAAATTCCCCAACCGTATTTTTGGTGGGGTGGCAAGAGAAATAAAGGATCCAAAAGCTTCCTCTATTGATACGTTTGCCTATTTCCATTATCAGAAAGCAACCCAAAGTGAATTGCGTTTTCCTGAACCGTGGAGACTCATTGAAACCGAACCTGAAGATTTAATTGAGTTTGGAAGATATTATGAGCATAACTCAGGTGGCCTTATGCTGGATGCACTCGACCTTAAGCCCGGCATGATTGACTGTGATATCCTCTCAAAGGAATATCAAAAGCTTAGCTTTAAAAGAGAAAAGTATTTGTTTTCACTTAAAAATGACGTCAATCTCATGGCAGTTTTCATGGCAAATATCTCAGATGTGGGCTTAAACATGTCTGACCTTACCAACTGTATCAAGGTTTTTGTCTTGGATTCGAAAGGTCTGTCAAAGAATATTCTATACCAAGCGCTTTCTCATCTTTCCGCGAAATTTGACCAGGATGAAATATCGGTACTTCTCTATCCTGTAAGTTTTGCCGAAACTCAATTTGTACCTTATGAGAAATTATATCAAATGTGGGTTTTAAACACGGAATACGGAGATCATTATTTTAGATGTCTTAAGGGTTTGTTTAAAGGGATGGGTTCCTGAATGGTATCATGAAAACCTATCTTTGCTGTTATTTCCGATGGGAAAAATTAGATGTCATGTATTGGACTTATAGCCCCTACAGCATATTATCGGGGTATAGGTGAAACGCCTGGGATCGAAAAAGAATTTCTTAAATTCTTCAAAAAACTCTTCATACCCCCTTTTATATTCTTTAAACTCATATCCTAATTTTTTTACGGCGACTTCTATTTTTTTTGTCCAGTTAAAGGCGTCAATTTCCTTTAATTCTCCAAAAATCAGGTGATGTGGGCTTAGACTCACATCAATGTCCTGGTAGCCGAGGTCATACAGAAAAGAATAAAGTTTTATTCCCACATAGGGGTCAAAGTCGGCATTTTTTTCCAAGGCTTTCGTTAATCCGTGGATTGTTTTTTTAAGCCTATCTGATAGCCCGAAATGGTTCAGGCAGTTATAGTCCAGATCAATCAGGCAGAGAATCCCTCCGGGTTTTAGAATGCGGGATATATTCTTGACGATATCGAAGCTTTTTGATTTATGGTATTCAAGAACGAAACGGACCCAAATAAAATCAAACACTCCCAAATCTTCTAGAGGTTCACGTATATCTCTGCAAACATATTTTATACCTTTTTTATTATAATGCTTTTTAGCGTATTTAATTCTATCTTCAGCAATATCGACTCCGACGACTTCACCTTTTGGTTGAACGAGTTTGTGCAGATAAATGGTAGTTTTGCCAGAACCAAACCCTAAATCGGCGACACGCATGCCCGGCTTTATACCAGCCCACAGAGCCTGATTTTCAACCTTCTTACCATCTGTTTTAATGTCAAGACGAAGCGTCTCTTCATTATTTTCCATTAAATAATCTGCAGGGGCCATTCCCGAGTCCTTATGTTACAATGTAGGTTAAAAAAAGGTAGCAAGCATTATCATAGAATAATTATCTGTTCAATAGCATATTTAATAGATCAAAAAGAGTTCACTCGACCTTATAAATGATATTTCATGATTGAATTAACACTATATACAGTGAGGAGAACTTGTTATAATGTGGATGGATAAAAGTTGTTAATGAATGGACAGTAAACATTAGTTTTCCATTGGATGCAAACCATTTTTTATTCTTTGCCAAAAATAAAAGTTTGTTTTTAACGTTATTGCTATTTTATTCACTCCGCCTTTAAAGTTGTTTGATGTAAAAAGGCGCTTGAATATAGATTTAAAAGAATAGAATTCTCTATACAGTTCTCAGTAATAATTTTGTAATTCTTCAATTTGAAAAAATTTTGGTATAAATGTAACGACTGTTCCGTTTTGATGATCCCAATTAAAATCTATAATGCGATTTTCCTTGAGCGACTGGTCCCTCAATTTTGTGCCGGGAAGCAGCATAAGTAAATAGAATTGGGCATAGCTGACTGTCAGAAAAATCAATTGTCGGGTCATTTGCTCCAAGGTTTCTCTCATAACCCCGTCATGACCAACCGTCATTCTGGCCATTACACGGGTTATATCTATTACTAATTGGCAGGGGATCACGAGCGTAAGCCTGTGGGGGTCTACTATTTATCTAGTTCATCCCGTACAACCTTTCCGATTTTATCCAAGAGATATGGCTTTTTTACATAGGATGTTGCACCCAATCGTTGTGCCTCTTTAACCCGTTCTGTTTCAGAAAAACCGCTAGCGATGATGGCTTTTTGATTTGGATGTATTTCGAGAATTTTTTTGTATGTATCGAGTCCGTCGATCCCGGATCCCATAATCATATCCAGCACCAGAAGGTCTGTCGAATGATGCTTCATATAATCAACAGCCTCTTCACCACTCGAAACTGATAAAACTGAATATCCTAATTTCATTAATATTTCAGAGGCGATTTCCCGTTGATCTTCCATATCATCCACAACCAAAATCGATTCACCTTTGCCCATAATATCATTTATGGACCCCATGGATTGATCAATTGTCAATTCTTTTCTGATCACTGGAAAATAAAGTGTAAATTGGGTTCCTTTACCCTCAGTGCTTTTTACGTCGATATATCCTTTATGGTCTTTTACAGTCCCCCAGACAACAGCCATCCCAAGACCGGTTCCGCTTTTCCCCATGACTTTTTTGGTGTAAAAGGGTTCAAATATCCTTTCTATATCTTCATCAGGGATACCTATGCCATTGTCCCTAACACTCAGTATGACATAGTCTCCCTCTTTGATCTTGTCGAAACCGCTTAAGGATTTGTCAATATACCGGTTTCTTGTAGACAGTGTTATCTCTCCCAAGCGGGGGATTGCCTCGGCAGCATTTGTAACTAAATTCATAATGGTTTTGGATAAATGAATCGGCGAACCCAGGATGTTCAGCAGATTTGTTTCAAGGTCGGTTTTTACATGAACATTGGGATGATATATCTTTAAGTTTTCAAATTCAGGACTTCTCAAGTATTCAGAAATAATAGCGTTTAAATTTACCACTTTGGTGGTGACAACCCCTCTTCTTGCCAGGGTCAGTAAATCCTGAACAATTGCGGCAGCTCTTTCTCCTGCTTTCTGAATGGTTAAAATCGGTTTTCTTAAGGGACTGTCTAGGGGAATATCCATTAGTAAGAGTTCAGGATAACTGACAATGCCAGACAAAATATTGTTCAAATCGTGCGCTACACCACCGGCAAGAGTTCCAATAGCTTCCATTTTTTGTGCTCTCTGAAGCCGGAATTCCAATTCCCGTTTCTCCTGTCCCGAACGTTTGAGTTCGGTAACGTCCGTACCGATACAGAGAATCTCTGTCAAATTTCCATTACCATCAAAGATTGGCCTGTAGGTCCATGCAATCCAGACTTTTGTGCCGTTTCTAAGTACATTTTGACTCTCATTTACCATCGGCTTTTCAGAAGCATTCCTTAAAAGATCTAACAGCCTGTCAAGATAATTCCTAGTTGATTCATTTGTAGGAAAGATTGTTCCTACTAAACTTTTTCCGAGTATTTCATCCTCGAAATAACCAAAAAATTTTTGTGCAAATTCATTGAAAAAGGTAATATTCCCTTCGATATCTCTTCGCATGATAATGCTGTTCGCATTTTCTACAAGTTCACGATACTTTTTTTCACTTTCCTGAATTTTTTGAAATGACATGGCATTAATTGTGCCGACGGCTGTTTGTGAAGCAACACCCATTAGTAAGTTCATGTCACTGGTTGAAAGAGGTCTTTTTGATTCGAGGTTGTCCACTGCAAGAACGCCCAGAGATTCATTTTCATAGACAATGGGTACACATATTAACGACTGGGCCCCCATCTTTTTAGCGAAATCCAAACTCCTTTTTGATAGCGTTTTTTCAATTTCAGAAATGTCGTTCACCAGAAATGGTTTTTGATCCTTAAAAGCCACAACAAAAACACCTCTAGATTCAGGGTTATCAAGATGGAATTCAGTTTGCTGTAAAAACTGCTCTTTTTCTTTTGTGTATCCATACCCAGCAGTATAATAAAGCCTTGTTTTATCTTTATTGGCTAGCATGATCATCCCACGATCATAGTCGATACGCCTTGCCATTATATTTACCACAGCTTGGAGGAGATCCTTAGTATTTAAAATTGTTGAAGTGGCCTGGCCGATTTCCTGTATCAGTAATGCATTATTGTAACGGATGGACATCTCATCTAATAGATCTTTGGCCGTATCACCTTGAATTTTGATGGTTTCAGCCAGTTCCTTTTTTTCAAGAAATTCGGAATAAAATGATAAAATCAAAATGATATACGAACAGAGAATCAAAAGAATGCCCCAGTTCATAAAGGGCAAGACGAAGAATATACTTATTAAAATACCTATTGAAATTAATAGAAAATAATTCCGAAAAAGTTTCCAGGTAAAAGAAGATATTCTTATCCAGGAAAGGACATAACGGCAGGCATTATCGCCTTTATGAAAACATAAAGAATGTTCGACGGTTGCAATTTTGTGAGTGAACAACTCCGCCAGAGATTCAAAGACGCCGATTCGGTTTTCACATTGATAAGGTTTTTCATTGACTCCCGGTTTCGGAGTAGAGGTGATCTCGACCTTGCTGGGCCCCAATTTTTTTACTTTGATGGTAGCACCACGACTCAGTATTGGATAAAGTTTTTCCATTAACAGATAAACAGACATCGGTGTTATAAAGCCCAATATATGTTGTCTCGCGGGTCCCATTCCTTCGAACGATGCTGTATAACGGCCGGCGTCTCTTGCGATGTTTGGATTCCCAGTTTTTTCAACTAAGGCATTTTGGAAGAGATCCACCTGCCTCTGGTTGAACCAGTGAGCGGGGTCTTCCACCTCATATCTGGTCATACCCGAATATTCTAAAATAGAATCGATATCCAGATCAGGATAGTTGTGTTTGATATATTCCAAATATGTCTTGGTAATGCGACTGTTGTATAGAGGTGTTGTGTCGGACAATTGCCCGATTCCGTTTTGGCTTTGATTCTTAGGCATTGACTGTCTATCCAATTTCCAGAAATCGTGGCTTATTGGTTGATTGAATTCGGAGGTTTGAAATAAAGGTTTTTAATTTTTTAACGGAGATTACAAAAGAGTGGAATTTATGTCAAGCGAAGACTGGACAATTCACGGCAGGACGCCGATCTGAAAATAACAAATCGATTTTTCTCAGAAACGTTCGATCAGTTTGTCAATGAGATACGTACTCTCCCGCATCGCCTGTTCACTGAATGGCCCGAACCAGTCCGAGATTTTCTTAAATTCAGCAAGAAACGATTCTTTGTCACCCTTTTCGACCATGTCAAGATTGCCTGCTATGGAGT
>JAWOIY010000010.1:0-4515 GCA_046484425.1 Desulfobacterales bacterium
GTGGCGAGAGAGCATCTATTCGTCGAGGGGGCTTTTGACTGCGAGGCCGCCGCGCTGCAAAACATGGGTGTAGATCATGGTGGTCTTCACATCTTTATGCCCGAGCAGTTCCTGGACAGTACGGATGTCGTAGCCGCTTTGTAACAGATGAGTGGCAAAGGAATGCCTGTTATGGAGAGCTCTCCATAACAGGCATTATGTAGAGTGTTGGATTATGGTGAGTGTTTAGTGTTCTTGCCTTCATTTGGGGGCTTTTTTGATTAAACACTCACCATAATAATTTATCGCAGTTGAGTATAGCTTTGCTATTTAATCACATAAATTATTGAGCCATTTCAATAGGTCTCCATCACTATCCCATTTTGGCAAATCACCTGTAACCAAATCTACATATGCATTTTCGAGTGCTTTTCGTTTCATTTCGCTATCTGCTCTAGCATATACCTCAGTGGTCACCACATCAACATGACCGAGGAAATCACGAATGTATATTAGATTCACATCTGCCTGAAGTAAATGCATGGCTTTGCTGTGGCGAAAGACATGCGGTGTTACGGGAAAATCAATGTTGAATAATGGATTCTGTTTTGCCAAGCCTACATATTTGTTTATGATATAGGATACGCCCCAGCGTGAGAGCTTTTTATGCTGTTGATTGTAAAAAAGAGGTAATTCGATTTTTGCCATTCCGCTTGTCCGGTTACATTCATCTAAATATTGTTGAAGTAGTTTATGCGTTTTTCCCATAATCGGAACCAATCTGCTTTTATCACCTTTACCACGTAACGTAATGACTGTAGGAGATGCGAGTCGAACATCACCTATCTTTAAATCAACCAGTTCTTGTACCCTGGCAGCCGTATCGTATAAAACAACCAGGAGCACTAAATCCCTTCTTCCATCTTCTGTTTTTAAATCAGGTTGTTCCAACAGGATTTTTAATTCATTCGCCGTAAGATAAGAAACTATCGGTTTCGCCTTCCTTTTATTGGGGATGGCAAGAATCTTTTGTATTTCGTATAAGTTCTCGGGGCTTTCCTTCAGGATATAACGAAAGAACGCATGGAGTGCGGCCAGCCTTTGGTTTCTGGTAGAGATGGAACATCCGCGCTCCTGTTCCAACCATATCAGAAATTCAATCACCAGATCTTTTGTCAACTTTAGTAGCGTGATCTTCTCCGGCTTCAATCCTTTGACTTCATCACAAAAAGTAAGTAACAACTTGAACGCATCCCGATAAGAAGCAATCGTGTTTACGCTGACATTTCTGTGTCCAGGAAGATAGAGTGAGAGAAAGGTTGTCAGATACCTTGAAAAATCATTTTCTTTCATCACAGTCACCACTTTCTGGAATCACATATCCAAATTCTGCTTCGATTCTGCTGATCAAGTCTGGATATAAGTCTGCTGTTAAACGAAGGTAATACTGGGTTCCCCTAAAATCAGCATGTCCCATATAGGTTGCCAGATAGGGCATCATCGTAGTCAATTCTCTCCCGGAAAGCACCCATTTCTTTAGGCAATGAACTGCAAATACATGCCTCAGATCATGAACTCGGGGTCCACGTTGGGTATGGGATATGTCAGCCATCAGAAGATAATCCCGAAATCTGCAATAGACCGTACTTTTATCTAGTCTGCCACCAGTTGGGCTGGTAAAAAAGTATGTGGATTTATCACTACATGTGTGTAATTCGGAGAATAGCTTTCGGAATTTTTCAACCAGACTTGTGGCAAGAGGAACCAGCCTGTCTCGATTGTTCTTCGCGTGGAGAATAGTGATTGTTCCGGCATCGAGGTCAATGTCTTGACACTGTAGATTCAAGGCTTCTGAAACTCGCAATCCAGAACCATATAACAACCGAAACAAGAGAGGATCGATAATGTTGCGATTTGTGTGTGTTGTTCGTGGATAGTGGTCGATGGCCAGGAAAAATCGTCTTAATTCTTCATTTGAAAAAATGTATGGAATATGCAAACAGCGTTTCTCAGGTGCAGATTTAACAGGGGGCGCATATACAGTGCATCCTTGCCGAATGAGGAATTCAGCAAAACCACTTAATAGAACCTCTTTTTTGTAATGAGTGGATGACTTTTCGTAATCTAGACCATAGATGAATCCGTCTGTCATGGACTTGGTCAGTCTGATACCTGAGTATCCATTTCTATAAAAATAATCGTCGAAGCGTTCCAAATCCCTTTCTTGGTTTTTAAATTTATATCCACTCATTTGTTTTTCTGTCAGATAGCACTGCAACAGTGTTGCTAGATCACTTTTCCATTGGTATTTGTTTTTCATGACTCAAATACCTCTTCCGGATCCAGGGCACATTTTTGAAGGCCATTCAAATCAATTTTCAGATAAAGGCTGGTGGTCTGTATACTCTGGTGTCCGAGAACTTCTGAAATCACCGGAAGCGAAACTTGGGTTTCCAACATATTTCTTGCCAGTGTGCTTCTTAAGGAATGGAAACCACAATGAAGACCCAGCGGGATTTCAAGTCCAGCCTTTACCATGTATCGATGCAACTCCCTGTAGAAACTTTCATTTTCTCCAAATGAATCAAAGGGGGCTCTGTGTCGTACAAATACTCTGTCACATTTTGTTTCTGGTCGCCCATTCTTTAAATAATCGATGATCGCCCAGCCAATATCATCTAAAAGTGGCAACTCCAAGGGCTGCTTCGTTTTCTGCATTGTCAGGAAAATCGTTTTTCGGCTCCAATTCAGGTCGTGAAGTTTCAGTCCTCGAATATCGCTGACTCGCAAGCCCAAGCGTACTGCCAAAAGCAAGATGGCATAATCTCTTTTTCCCTTTGGATCACCTCGATCCACAGCGCCCAGAAGTTTTTTTACATCCTCGGTCTTCCAGGAATATGGGATAAATGCATTTCGCGTGATTCTAACTTTTGGGAGAGACTGACTGATATCTTCGTCTATGAACCCATGATCATATAAGAAGACCAGGTAATTCCTTAATACCTGAACAATGGCGGATATATATTTTGGTTTGTGGTTTTTATAGTCGGAAAGAAAAATAGTGAGATGTTTTGTGTTGATCAATTTTGAAGAATCAACTTTATTGGCCGCTAAAAATCTCAATATTTTTTGGGCGATCTCTGTGTTTTTGATGACAGTAGCTCGGGCATACCCCCTGTAAATAAGTTCTTCTTGGAAAACTAAATACTCCTCTTCAAAATGTTCAGGGCATTCAAAAGCGGGGACTTTGGGACGCACCTTAAATTTGACAGTTCCAGTCTGAATAAAATCCAGCAACACCTGAAGTGGCTTCATGACAGCATTTACTTTTCGGTTACCGGTACAACCATAAAATCCTTCCACCTTACAGCCTGACCGATAGAATATAAATTCAAAGCAAAGCTTTTCATTAAACGATGTGATCTTGTTTGCCCGCATATATTTTTGGATACTTTGATACATAGCGCTGTACGTTTTAATGGTGCTTTTTGAATATTTCTGCTCCTCCATTTCCCTTAAGACCGACTTTATTGATTCTTGAAGCGTTAACATTTCATTCATATACAAACTCCCAACACAAAATTTTTGGGTAAGTTTATATTGAAAATGATAAATTATTATGGTGAGTGTTTAATCAAAAAAGCCCCCAAATGAAGGCAAGAACACTAAACACTCACCATAATCCAACACTCTACATAATGACGATTATGGAGAGCTCTCCATAATCGCCATTCGTACGCGACCCATCTCCTCGAAGCCGGGGTGGATCTACGTGTCATTCAAGCCTACTTGGGGCATACTTCTCCAAGAACCACTGCCATTTACACTCACATCACGCCCAAGACAAACGAAAACGCTCTGCAAGCTATCACACAAGTCTTGCAAAACTTATGAGCCTCGAACTGGCCGACATTTTCCGTCGCTACGGAGAATCGTACCGCCAAAAATATGCCTCCCGCATGCCTGTCACACACCTCAAGGCCATGCGCGCCATTGAGCAATGCCGCACCGAAGCCTTAGGCGGACAAGTGTATCGCTGCCCTGATTGTGGACAGGAGCAATACAGCTATCACTCGTGTCGCAATCGCCACTGTCCTAAATGCCAGAACAAAAATGCGGAGCACTGGCTCACGAATCAACAGGATCTGTTATTACCCGTGCCCTATTTCCTGCTGACGTTCACCGTGCCTGCAGGTTTCAATGAAATCACCCGTAGCCACCAAAGCTTGATCTACGATCTGCTCTTCAAAACTTCTGCTGCAGCGACACAACAATTGGCTGCTGACCCGCGCTTCATTGGCGGACAGATCGGGATGGTGGGTGTGTTACAAACCTGGGGACGTAACCTGGCTTATCATCCGCACATTCATTATCTTGTTCCTGCCGGTGGTCTGGCTAAGGATGGCAAGACCTGGCTTCCAGCCCGCCAGGATTTTCTGTTGCCAGTGCGAGCCCTGTCGCGGATTTTCCGTGGCAAGATGAAGACGGCCTTGCGGGATACTGCCTGTTATAAACTTCTACCCGCCAAAGTTTGGA
>JAWOIY010000165.1:0-3666 GCA_046484425.1 Desulfobacterales bacterium
TGCTGCATCAAGATAATTCAACGAATCTTCTGTAAATCACAGGCCCCCTTCAGGCAGATGAAAAAAATAGAACCCACAGGCAATACCCATTAGTAAGACTAGACCAACATTATTAAACGTTATAGAAAATTTTGTCATAATCTATTAGTAAATCGGCAAGAACCTTAAATTGATAATTGAATTGATAAGAACTCGCTTTTTGAGAGTTGATAGATAAAAGGATTGTAATCGTACTGAGGTAACTTGGTGGCCAAATAAATCCTATGTGCCTTGGCCGCAAATTTAAATTATTTTTTCAGCAGTATTTCCCAGATCCGCTCCGCCGCCCTCCCGTCCCACTTCGGCGGCACCTTGAACCGGCCCCTGGGCCTGGCGACGGCTTCCTCGAATGCTTTCAATATCGATTCTTTTTTGGTCCCGGCCAAAATGTTGGTTCCCATTTTGATGGTGATTGGCCGTTCCGTGTTTTCCCTGATGGTCACGCAGGGGACGCCCAGTGCCGTGGTCTCCTCCTGCAAACCGCCGCTGTCCGTCAACACGACCCTTGCGTCTTTCCACAAAAACAAAGATTCTTTGAAACCTAAAGGCGAAAAAAGGAAAATGCCGTCGGAAAGACGAAGGTCAAATGCTTCCATCATCTTCTTTGTTCTGGGGTGCACGGGAAAGAGTATGGGCATTTTGTCCGCGATGGCGTTCAATGCCTCGGCGATCTCACAAAACACCGGCTTTGTATCCACGTTGGAAGGCCGATGCAGCGTCAGAAAGGCGTAGTCTTCCAACTTTTCTTTAATTTTGGATGCCGGAAAACGTCCGGGCATATCTCCATCGAGTTTACCGACCTGATAAAAGAGGTTGTCGATCATGACATTGCCGACAAAATGAATACGGTCTTTTGGCTTTCCTTCTTGAACCAGATTGGCTGCCCCGCTTTCTTCGGTCACGAAAAAATAGTCGGAAATGGCGTCCGTGACCATACGGTTGATCTCCTCGGGCATGGTCAAATCAAAACTCCTGAGTCCGGCCTCCACATGGGCGACGTCAATTCCAAGCTTTTTCGCCACCACACTGCACGCCAGCGTGGAGTTTACGTCACCCACCACGATAATCAGATTTGGCTTCTCCTTCTGACAGAGTTCCTCGAAAGCGACCATGATCTTGGCCGTCTGGACCGCATGGGAACCGGATCCGGCATTCAGGAAAAAATCGGGCTTTGGAAGCTCGAGATCCTCAAAAAAGGCTTCCGACATGTCATAGTCATAGTGCTGGCCGGTGTGCACAATCTTGCACTCAACCTGACGGTGCTTCGAAGAGGCTCGGTATATCGGCGCTATTTTCATGAAATTGGGCCGAGCACCGGCGATTAGTAATACTTTCATAGAGTTGTTTCTCTCAGGTTAAATAGGACTCAGATTTTCGCAGACCCGCCTGCCATTGCGAATTCGCCCGACAGCCCCGCCTGCCATTGCAAAGCACGAACGGGCAGGAATACACAGAACCATACGATTTTTGTTATGGCATACCCTCTTGACAAAAAACCATGCTTACATTAGAATGTAAGAAAATAATCTGTTTTGGGAGAAACAAAAATGGATAAGGTTTTTTCAACTAGACTCGATGAAAATCTGATTAACCAAATTAACATCTTTGTTAAAGAAAAATCGATTAGCAAAAAACGCCTGGTCGAGATGGCACTTAAGAATTATTTCGAACAAGCCGGTTCAAACATGGATTATGATATCCTCGAACGATCGTTCGGCATCTGGCAAAGGAACGAAAGTGCACATGATACATGGGCAGACGTGAGAGAAACATTCAACAAAGGTTTCCGGCGTCATGTTGAAAAAAAGCAATGAAAGTATTCATAGACAGCGACATTTTGATCTGGCACCTTCGTGGTGAAATAAGCGCAAAATCGCTCATCAAGCACTTAATTGAAGACAAGGCGTCGGATTTGTACATCGGCGCTATACAACGTGCTGAAATCGTTTTTTTTATGCGTGAGAATGAACAAACTTTAACAATGGACTTCCTATCTCTTTTCAAAACCCACCCGGTTAATCAGTTCATAGTGGATCAAGCAGGAAGATTTTTCAGGAAGTGGCATCCTTCCCATGGAATAGATCCGAATGATGCGATCCTGGCTGCTACCGTCGCACTTTACGGCGGATGTATTTATACTCAAAACATATCGCACTATCCAATGCCTGATATAATTGTTCATAGAGGGTGGAACGGCTGATTTAACCGATCCCTTGGCGGCGACACCAAAAGGATTTTTAATAATGATGACTCAACGCCCCAATGAAATTCGCTTCGCTCTTCATGGACTTGAATTTCAGAATGCAGGCAGAGCCTCAGCGAGCGCAGAATTTGTTTAAATACCGGAACAGGCCGGAAGAATGAAATATTTATATTTATTCTGGAACCGTCTCAAAAGCGACCTGGAATTTCTCAGGCTTTGAAACTGAAAAATTTAATTTCTCAAAACCAATTACACGCCCTGATTTGTTTTTCATCAAAACAACTTCGTCGCCTGTCTCTTCACAAATGTGCTCATCCTGAGGGTCATCAAACCAAACTGTTAGAGTATTACCCTTTTGGTCATAAAACACTTTTACTATGGCCATATTTGCTCTCCTTCCTTTATCGACTCAGTCGGATAAGTCGTGATCAAAAAACCATTGCCGTCGAGTCTTTTTACCACTGCACAAATCCATCTCCCGGTTCGTTGTAATTTATAAAACAAATACACGGCAGGATCGCTTCGACTCACACGAATTTCGTTGGGATTTGCTAAAGTTTCTTTCACTTCAGACTCATGCCCTGACATTACTGGATGTTTTATGCTGACAATCAATTCCCAATAAGCGCGGGCAACACGGACAGAAAATCCAAGTGGCGTTATCACCTCAAAAGCCAAATCCTCTGTTGCCGAATTGTTAATCATATTTTTATTCTTATCATAGTAACAATTGCCTTGAAACCAGATTCTTCAAAACTAAATGGGACACCCCAGTACCATCTTCCGAAGCTACGAGGCAGGCAAGTAAGACGAGGCGGTCAAGGGCATGGGCGGGCAGGTCGCCACGGATATTTTAATGATTTTATTATCCGTGAAAATCCGTCACATCCGTTCAATCCGCGTTCCATTCTTTAAACCCTGAACCCTGCCCGCTCGTACCTCACATTAGATCGATTTTATATAAGCTTCCAGTTCTTCGGCGAATTGGTTGAAATCTTCTTTCCCAGATTGAATATTTGCGATAAGCTTTTCGTCGTCTATGATCCAATAACGATGAACAAGGCTGTTACGAAAATCAAAAAACGGTTTCAACTTCTGAAAAAGGCCCTCCGAAATAATTCCTTCTTTATAACCCTTGACAATTGTATCGGTATAGCCGCTAACAGCAATGCCTTTTTGTTTGGCCAGGATGTGCTGAAGGGTGTTCGACATGGCCTCTGCCAGTTCAATTAATATGTATTTGGCCGCTTTAAGCTCTATAGAATCGGGGAGTAACGTATTTTGATCTACTATCGTTTTCAAATCGTGAGCACTGCGAACAATGTCAGACAAATATTTTTTTAACCGGATACTATCGATTTTCATGTGCACGCCTCGGCAATCAATCCTTCACATTCCCTGTATTTCATGCTGAACGCCTCGAT
>JAWOIY010000202.1:0-56481 GCA_046484425.1 Desulfobacterales bacterium
TTCAACACGAAACATTATTTCGTCTTTTGTATAATTCAGATCGATTGTCAAAATTAATTCAGATGGCCCCTTGGAAAGGTCTTCCCGTTGTAAAACAGGATAAGGAAAGGTTGGAAAGATATCTCCCCAAATTTCATGAAAAATATGATCATATTCTTTGTAATATTCTTTATAATCGATTCCCTTAAATCTATCGAATGCTTCATTAATAAATCGATTAGGAAATTTTTTGTATAATTCTCGGAACCACGGGTTACGAGCTGCCAAATCATCGGCCAAATTTATTTGGATATCCAAAATCTCTTCAATAGAATTTTTATCTTTTTTTGATTTTTTACCCATGATGTCCCCCCACAAGACAAAGTTTCCACTTTGAAGGTGTTAGGGGAAGGCCGGTCGTGGAGATTCCGGCTTTTCGGCTCCGGTTGCCTATCCCCCAATACATTGAATTTAATTTAATCAATACATAAAAATGTTACAAGTTTAATTGATGGCAAAGGATTTACTTTTTTCAATGAAACTTGTACCTGTAAAACTGTGCCTATTTTGTACCTATCAAGCCTATTTTTTTCTAAAAAACACTAACAAAATCCAACTATTTTGACAATAAAAAAGACCGATAAAACGATATTACTAACTGAAATAATTGGCTTTTCGTGAATAGTTGAACAAAGAACATGATTCATAACCCCTTTTTATTTCACAATTAATTTTTAACAAACCCGTCCAGTTCCATTTTATCCAATTTTAACGATGGACCGATTTCAACGAAATTCATTTGAAAAAACCTTCCGAATCAAAATCGAATACGACTGCCGTTTAATTAAAGGGTTCGAAACTTGAGTTAATAAATTGAAGTTATTTTAACCGGCCATTAAATGCTTTTGAATGTCCGGAAGCCTTCGACAAATTTTTTTCTTTTTCCCCCTTGAACGCGAAATAACATGCATTATATTAAACCTCATCATTTTCATAAAGGTCAAGTTGTTGTCAGGGAAGTATACGCAGCAAGGATAAGGTGTCCCTGATATTCATTATAGCCAATCAATTGTTGTCGAGGTCATTTTCAGCCAAATGGAATCGACCCACGAACGGCCCGATAAATATGTTGACATTTCGTTGATTCTGGAGCTTTTCGATCAAATGTAACGCAACGACTTTGAGTTGGCAAATGACAGCCTGTTTCGCATAATGACAAAAAATCCGTTCCGTACGACAGGAACAGAAGCTGCTTTCATCTTTAGGGTGCATTAATTACAGCATTTCAAATTCCACCGTTTTCCTTTATCATCGAGAAAATCAATTCAGTTAATTTTAAAAGGAGGTTCAAGCATGAAAATAAAACCATTAAACGAACGAGTTCTGGTTATCAGGGTAAAAGAGGAGCAGAAAACCGCCGGTGGTATTATCATTCCTGATACTGCAAAGGAAAAACCGCAAGAGGGAAAAGTGATTGCAGTGGGTTCCGGAAAAATGGTCGAAAGCGGAAAACGGATTCCACTCCAGGTGAAAGAAGGAGACAGGATACTATTTTCGAAGTATGCCGGAAACGAAATCAAGATTGATGGTGTGGAACATTTAATTATGCGTGAAGACGATATACTGGGTGTCTTGAGTTAAAGAAGGAGGTAGCGTGTTATGTCTGTTAAAATGATTTTGTACGGGGCCAAGGCCAGAGAATCCATGCTCAAAGGCGTCAATTCCCTTGCGGATGCAGTGAAAATCACACTGGGTCCGAGAGGGAATAATGTTGTTTTGGAAAAGACTTTTGGGTCTCCCACTGTTACAAAAGACGGCGTTACGGTGGCAAAGGAGATCGAGTTGGACGATAAATTTCAGAATATGGGTGCCCAAATGGTCAGAGAGGTTGCCAGCAAGACCAGCGATATGGCCGGTGACGGAACCACCACAGCAACGGTTTTGGCTCAGGCGATTTATCATGAGGGCCAGAAGCTTGTGGCTGCCGGCGCAAATCCCATGGCATTGAAACGGGGTATCGACAAAGGCGTCGCTGTTGTTGTGGAGGAATTGAAGAAAATGTCCAAGCTCACAAAAAATAAAAAAGAAATCGAACAGGTGGGTACTATTTCGGCCAACAGCGATGAAACCATCGGCAGGTTGATATCCGAATCCATGGAAAAAGTCGGAAAAGAGGGGGTCATCACCGTTGAAGAGGCCAAGGGAATGGATACCACACTTGAGATTGTCGAGGGGATGCAGTTTGACCGCGGATATCTCTCCCCTTATTTTGTTACTAATGCTGAAAAGATGGAAGTAGCCCTTGAAAACCCTTATATCCTTGTGCATGAAAAAAAGATAACGGGGATGAAAGACCTTTTGCCCCTGTTGGAAAAAGTGTCTCGATCCGGAAAGCCGCTTTTGATTATTGCAGAAGATGTGGAAGGCGAGGCTCTTGCTACGCTCATTGTCAACAAGCTACGCGGTACATTACGTGCAGCGGCGGTGAAGGCCCCGGGTTTCGGTGATCGGCGCAAAGCGATGCTTCAGGATATCGCCATTCTTACAGGTGCTCAGGTCATATCGGAAGATCTGGGCGTCAAGCTGGAAAATGTTGACTTAAACGACCTCGGAAGGTGTAAAACTATTAAAATAGACAAGGACAATACCACCATTGTTGATGGTGCCGGAAGCAGATCGGCAATTGAAGGCCGGGTCAATCAGATTCGAGCCCAGATTCAAGAGACCACGTCCGATTATGACCGTGAAAAGCTTCAGGAAAGGTTGGCCAAAATCATCGGAGGGGTGGCGGTCATCAATATCGGGGCTGCAACAGAAACCGAAATGAAGGAAAAGAAGGCCCGAGTGGAGGATGCTTTGAATGCCACGCGAGCGGCCGTAGAGGAGGGCATCGTCCCCGGTGGCGGAGTTGCACTGGTCCGCTGTATCGGAGCGCTGGAAAAAATCGATGCTCGCGATGATGCAAAGAACGGGATAGACCTGTTGAGGCGGTCACTGACGAAACCGTTGATGCAAATAGCTGAGAATGCAGGATGGGAAGGTTCTGTGATTCTCAATAAGGTACTCGAAGAAAAAGATGACTTTGGATTTAACGCACAATCCGAAACTTTCGAAAACCTTTTGAAAGCCGGCGTCATCGATCCTACCAAGGTGGTGCGATTTGCCCTTCAGAATGCCGCCTCGGTGGCCGGATTAATGTTGACGACGGAGGCAATGATCGCAGAGAAGCCAAAGAAGAAACGGAGTATGCCGGCAGGTGGTATGGACGAAGACATGTATTGATGCATACGGATAAAAATACCGTGGGTCGGCTTCATATGATCCGAACCATGGGCCGGCTCACGGAAATACCGTTTTTAAGAACAGAATAGCCGGAAGTCGAAGATTATATGCCTTAAAATACAATTCCCACATACCCCACAAAGCTGTCCCCGGGGCTTTTGTCATAGCTGGTGGCGTACGCAATGGTTTCGGCTTGTCCGGCGCCGAGCTGTTTTGCGGCGGCAATGGCAGCTGCGGCTGCGCCGCTGCAACAGGCATTCTGATTGGTCATGGCTTCCTTAATAACCCTTTCGGGATCCATGGCCAGCATGGCATTAATAACCCCTCGGTCGTTTTCATTGCGAACCCAGTCCACTGCTGAGGAACCCCTGCCGCGGGACACAAACCCGTAATTTGGGCCGTAGTGGGTCAAATCTGTGGAACCGATGATTTTGACATGAAGCTCCAGCCGGGTTGATATGGCGGCGACGGTTTTTCCGATTTCAAGAGAATTTTTTGTCGGCGGCGCACCGATGGGAACGATTTTGGCGTTTTTGAAAAAATATTTGATAAAAGGGAGCTGAAGTTCGATGGTGTTGTCCTGGGTAAAGCGATCCGCAGTTTCGATCTGAAATGAAAATTTTTCAGAAAGCTCGCTCGCGAGTGATTTCTCAATCTCTATTGGACCAAAAGGTGTTTCCCATGCCCCTTCAGTCATAATATAAGCGGGAGAGCCGCTATGCAGATGCATACCGAAAATCACGAAAACGTCCGGAGATTTCTCACCTTTAAGACGATGGATGACATTGCACGCGATGCTGCCTGAAAAATACCATCCGGCATGGGGAACGATTCCTCCGGTCAACGTCCTTTTCGAAACTGCTTCTGTGTTGTATTCTTTTAGAAAGCCTATAATTTCTTTCTCACACGCCGAAGCATTTCCCGGATACCAGCTTCCTGAAAAAATCGATTTTCTTACCTTCATGTCAGATACCTCCTTTCTAATATTAAATTTGCCACAGGCGGCTGAATATGTCCAATAAATTTTCCTGATGGATTCTAAACAAATGCTCGATAAAGGAAAGACCTTCGAGAAGTGAGATTGGATCGTATTTCTCGCGGGCATTTTTCTTGACAGGCTCAAAAAGAGATGTTAACAGGTTTTCAAAAATACAGGCACGTAGCTCAGGGGGAGAGCGCTACCTTGACACGGTAGAGGTCGTTGGTTCAAATCCAATCGTGCCTACCACTATATCTTAGGGGTTATGGTTTATGCCAAAGGCCCTTTTTTTGTTCTTTTGACCGATTAATTTATATACTGTTGGACGAAGATGATTTGACGCATGTTAAAAAGGATATATTGGATTCGACAACCGTCTGTTGTGGTATTTGAAATCTTGTCGAATTTGGTATGATTGTGAAGGTATGACAGCGGTTATTCATTCTGAAAACAAAAAAAACGGGGAGGCTTTATGTTAAGAATAGAAACAGCATCTTGCCTCCCCGTTCCTCACCAAGGGGTTTTGAAAAAGGGTTATTTCATTTTTTCGCTGGTGCTTTCTTCTTCGCTGGTGCTTTCTTCTTCGCGGGCGCTTTCTTCTTTACAGGAGCTTTCTTTTTTGCGGGCGCTTTCTTCTTCGCCGGCGCCTTCTTTTTTGCAGCAGTTTTTTTCTTTGGTGTTGCCATGGGGCCCTCCCTTAATGTTTCAAAATTTTAGGAATACTGCCTATCCCCCTTAGTTAGGAAAATAATATTACCAAAAACATATATTTTGTGTTATGATTGGAAATAATCTACAATATACAGTATGTCAAGCGAATTATCCGTTGATTATTAAAAAAAATGAAAGGGAGGTATAAAAAATGAACAAAAATGATTTGATTAACGAAGTGGCCAAAGTTGTAAAAACGAAAAAAGACGCTCAAGCGGCAGTGGACCGTGTTTTTTTGAGCATTACTGAGGCTTTGGGAAAAGGAGACTCGGTATCACTGATTGGATTCGGAACTTTTAAGATTGTTGAAAGGAAGTCCCGCAAAGGTAGAAATCCTCAGACAGGAGAAGAGTTATATATTGCGGCAAGTAAGGCACCGAAGTTTGTCGCAGGAAAGGCTTTGAAAGAGGCTGTTAAATAATTCGGGGAGATTCATCGTAAACGACGGGTAAAGGTTGAGGCTCAGATGTAATGGGCCATTTTTAACATGATATCGGATTTAGGGAGTGCACCCGGGAAGCTTTCCTTGAATCGACCGTTGTCGAATACAAAGATAAAAGGGACGCTTGTTACATTGAACCTGGTAGAAAACACCGGGCTGGTTTCCACATTGATCTTAGCGACCCGTATCCGCCCCTGGGCATCTTTGGCGAAATCATGAATGATCGGGGCGGCTGCCGAACAGGTGCTGCACCAGGTCGCCCAGCAGAATAAAAGCACAGGTAACGGAGATTTAAGGACCTTGGCTTCGAAATCGGCGTCCGTGACCATGACGGGATGGTTTACCGACAAGGCGTCGGTTTCAAGATAGGTACCGCATTTGCCGCACTTGCCCCTGTCATTGATTTTTGCGGCAGGAATGCGGTTCTTGGTTCCACAAGCAGTGCATCGGATGGTAAAATTGTTTCTTCGGTCCATTTAAAAGTGCTCCTGTAACTTTCTTGCCCTGATAAATGCACTTCAACCGGAGGCCTGCAGTGCCGGGCGGCAGTCTAATCGGGTGGAAGATGTTTTTTTGAAATTGCTTGTCGTTCGAAATATATTAAAAAGGACCGGTTAACTACCCGGTCCTTCATCTACCTATGGTTTAACAGCAACAGGGATCGACATAACACCCACAAGGTTCTGCCGCATAACATCCGCAGGGATCCATCACATAGCAGCAATCGAGATCTTCGGCATCAAAGTTACAGGCGTCATCGGTTTCCTGATCCGCATGGCTGATTTTTTCGGTTTGATTTGTATCAGTCATGATCCACCTCCGGTGAGTCTAATACACTTAGCAAATACATCCTTTGGCGTTCGATGATCGAACCACTTTTTGAAATGACAACGGATAAACCGTTGCGTATTCGCTGTCCGTAAAAAAAAATAGTAAGTTCGGCGCCAGGTCTTATATTGTTTAGATGAATTTTTCTAGGGAGATTCATACGTGGATTCACCTTCACCGAACTCACAGAAAATAAGAATGCTTTGGCCGAAGTCAACGGTTATGACGGGTATGCTTTCTGAAAGGTGGCTCATTATTAAAATCAATGCAAATCAAGAGAACTTTGTGGTACCATCCACAGGGCCGTATCCGTTCTCCGGAAAAATATCGTATATTTAGAAGAAGTTGTAACGAATAAATAAAACAGGATATTTATCGAATATTGACAAATAGTATAATACGTTGTAAAAATATTTGACCATTTAACTTTTATTGATATTTCAGCATATTACAATGTAATATTTTTAAATTCCGATTTTTCCTCGAATTTCGTCCGCTCCTTTTAAGGGGTTTCTCAGGTAATATATGTGCTTTTTGTGAAGAATATGTCGAGGGTTTTGAAATGGCTGCAATAAACGGTCTCGCACCGTTCGGCAGTAAATCCGAGCATAAGGTATATTTCAATGAGTAAAAATATTGGATTTGTCTCCACACGGTTTTCCGGAACCGACGGTGTCACCTTGGAGGCCAGCAAATGGGCACAGGTCTTAAAGCAAATGGGGCATCGATGCTTCTGGTTCGCCGGGATGTTGGACAAAGATCCGAGCCGAAGTATGGTCGTACCCGAGGCCTACTTTCAGCACGATCAGAATCTATGGATTAATGAACACATTTTGGGGAAACAAATCCGTTCATCGGAAGTCACCGAGATGATTCAACAGCTGAAAGCTTTTCTGAAAGATCGAATCCGGGCGTTTATCGCAAAATTTTCCATTGATCTGCTGATTTCCCAAAATGCCCTGACAATACCCATGCACGTCCCTCTGGGAATTGCCATTACCGAAATTATTGCCGAAACCAAGATTCCTACCATTGCCCATCATCATGATTTTTACTGGGAAAGAATCCGGTTTTCCATCAATGCGGTGGGCGATTATCTTCGCATGGCTTTTCCGCCGAATCTTCCCAGTATGGAGCATGTGGTCATTAATTCGGCTGCTCAGGAGGAATTGGCGCTCCGAACCGGCATATCTTCAATTAATATTCCCAATATTCTGGATTTTGATAATCCCCCCCAGGTGGACGAAAAACGAACCTCGGAACTTCGTGAGA
This sequence comes from Desulfobacterales bacterium, assembly GCA_046484425.1. Taxonomy (GTDB): domain Bacteria; phylum Desulfobacterota; class Desulfobacteria; order Desulfobacterales; family UBA11574; genus UBA11574. The sequence goes on from JAWOIY010000202.1 coordinate 7,494, forward strand.
TTATCGGGGTCGGTCCGGATGATATTGTAATCCTCCAGCCAACACGTATCGTTCAGCGCAAGGGAATCGAACATGCCATCACCCTGGTCAAAAATCTTAATGATCCGCGTTGCAAGCTGGTGGTCTCTCATGAAGCCGGTGATGAGGGGTTCGAGTATGCTGAATGGTTAAAAAAAGAGGCCAAGGCAAATGGTGTCGACCTCCGCTTGTTCAGCATCCGAATGCGGGATCCATGGAATGATCAGTCTGCACCGAAATCGGAATATACGCTTTTGGATGTGTATCCATGTGCAGATTTTGTCACCTATCCCAGCCTATATGAAGGTTTTGGCAATGCGTTTTTAGAGGCCACTTACTTCAAAAAGCCAACGCTCATCAACCGTTATGCAACTTTTGTGAGGGACATAGAGCCCAAGGGTTTTGATCTGATTGTCATGGATGGTTTTTTGACCGAAAAAAACATTCGAGAAGTAAAGGATGCTCTTTTTTCATCGGAGCGACGGGAAAAAATGGTCAATCACAATTACACGGTGGCCACCCGATATTATTCGTATTCGGTACTTAAAAGATGCTTAAATAACCTGTTAGCCAACTTTTTCGGTATGGAAGCCTGATGGTTTCGTAAAAAGTCGATATTGTTCGCTCCGTGACCATTCGGGGGCGTTTCCATTGGTGCCGCTAAATTTCAAAAACTCGGCGCAAGCGCCTCAAACAGTTTGAAATTTTTAACGCTTCACCGCTTGAAACGCTAATTCCCCAAATGCTCAAATGTCGCTCACAAAAGACTTTTTACGAGTTTGTCAAGCCTAAAAAAACAAAAAAGGGCGGCCGAGTCGGCCACCCTTTTTATCGCTTGTATTTTATCATTTTTTTTTATTTCGGCATTTTAATACGGGATTGCATGAGCGTATGATTCCAGATTTATACGTGACCGCCCCAAACGCCAGGCTGTTCAGACCTGGATTTTGCCCAATGTGCATCCGGATATTCATCAGGGGCTTCAATACCGGAAACGTTCCTTTCGAAGCATCGGCCCCTAAAAAGGTTTGTTTTGATCCGGCCGGTTCCTATTTGCCGGTGTATGTAATGAATCGCCACGCAAAACGTTTACTCCACGCAACTCCACCATTGTGAATACCGCTTTCAACGGTATCAATAAATTTGCATCTTTTCCATCATCCCCGAGAGATAATTTGTTTAAAATACCGATCGTTAAAGAATTCAGTTCGTCATTTGATTCTCAATGACCGTATCTGATGCTTTCTTTATCTTAAGAAAACCGGTTTAACATGCCAAGTCTATTATTTTTATCCACTTTCCTCCACTTCAAATTTACAATTCTTGTTTTCATTTAACTTTTTCGAATTATTAAAAAATAATATTATATATTTATTTATTTTTTCTTGACATTTGCCGAGAAATGTATTTTTAAACAAAAAAAGTGGATTAAAGTGGTCTTTTAGGGAGGTATATGTTTCGAGGAAGCTCATTTCATACCATCGATCCAAAAGGGCGCATCATCATTCCGGCCAGATTTCGTGATGTCATAAAAGCAGACGGATCATATGGCGTCATGCTTTCCAAGATGGACGGAGGATTAATGGCATACACCTATGATGGGTGGCGTAAAATTGAAAACCGTATATTGTCCCTGGCCGAAAAAAGCGAAAGCATGCGTCGCTTCAGAAGGGTTTTTATCGGAGGATCTTTTGATTGTCCCTGTGACAAACAGGACCGTATATTGATACCGCAAAATCTAAGAGAATATGGAGAGTTCGACAGGGATATTGTGCTGGTTGGCGTCCTCGACCATTTTGAAATATGGTCACGAGACAGCTGGAACAAGGAAAATATGCATCTGGAAAAAGACATGAAAAAGGAGGACGTAAGAAACGAAATTGCAAAATTAGGGCTCTAATTAAATGTTGTTTAAACATATTCCGGTTATGGTTCCCGAAGTCCTTCATTATCTCAACTGCAAACCCGGTAAGGTCTATGTCGACTGTACGCTGGGAGGTTCGGGACATGCCAGGGCTATTTGCGATAAGATTACTCCGGATGGTGTTCTTGTCGGCATTGATCAGGATATAGATGCGATCAAAAATGCCGAAAAAGTTTTAAAATCGTTCGATTTAACCATCCACCTCTTTCACAGCAATTTTATAAATCTTCCTGAATTTTTACAGCAGCTGAAAATTAAAGCGGTGGACGGTATTCTACTTGATCTTGGGACTTCACTTCATCAGATCGAATCCAGCGGTCGCGGTTTCAGTTTCCAAAGAGATGAACCTCTCGATATGCGGATGAACACGGCGACGAGTACAAAAGCTGAAGATTTGATCAACAGGATGGATGAGAAAGACCTAAAAAGAATTTTTCAGGAATTCGGAGAAGAACGGCGGGCGGGGCAAATCGCAAAAAAAATCATAAGGGCAAGAACGCAAAGAAAAATTAAATCCAGCAAGCAACTGGCCCGGATCATACGCGATAGTATCCCTAAATCGGCATCATTTCATCAAAAAATTCATCCGGCTACGCGGGTTTTCATGGCACTTAGAATAGCTGTCAACAGGGAGCTGGAAATGCTCGATTCATTGATGGAAAACGTTGCTGATATTCTTAACCCCGGAGCCAGAATTTGTGTACTATCTTTTCATTCCCTTGAAGATCGAATTGTAAAGCATCGATTAAAAGCCATGGAAAAAGGGTGTGTATGCCCTCCTGATTTCCCGAAATGTATCTGCGATCGAAGTCCGGTCATTCGTTCTCTGACAAGAAAAGTGGTGCGTCCTTCAAAAGACGAAATTGAAAAAAATCCCATGGCAAGAAGTGCCAAACTGAGAGCAGCAGAAAAGATACAATGATCCTTAGGATACTTAAAAACACATGGGATTTTAAAAAAACGGGAATCTGGATCATTTTCATGTCCGTATTCGTTGGTGAACTTTTTCTTTATACCTGGTGTCGGGTCAACTACATCGGGGTGGGGTATGAGATTTCTAAAGAAATTCAGAAACAGTATGAACTTATTGCATTTCAGAACAACCTGAAGATTGAGCTGGCAAGCTTAAAATCTCCGGAGCGGATCGCAAAAATTGCAAAAAATCAACTCGGCCTGATAGCGCCCACAAAAAATCAGATGATTGTTATCCCATGATATGGATTTTGATATGAAGAAGATAAGAGTACGCGTGAGCATCATCGGGGTTTTCTTTGCCCTCTTTATTGTCATCATTGGGACTAAGGCAATGTACATTCAGGTTTTTCGTTGTTCCTGGCTGTCCCAGAAGGCCGCAGATCAATACGAGGTGTCTTTCAAGTCTTCGGGAAAGCGCGGAACTATTTTCGACAGGAACCTCAGGGAATTGGCAGTCAGTATCGATGTTCATTCAATCGCCGCGCACCCGGTTAAAATAAAAAATCCCCAAAGAACGGCAAGATCACTTGCAAAAGTCCTTAAAATAAACCGTGAGGAGCTTGAGCGAAAACTAAATTCTAAAAATAAGTTTGTATGGATCAAAAGAAAGGTGACACCCAAAGAGGCCGAAACCGTCAGGAATCTTAATATTGAAGATCTCGAATTCATACCAGAACATAAACGGTTTTATCCCAGCAAAACAATTGCCGCCCAGCTCATCGGGTTCACCGGTATCGATGATCATGGCCTGGAGGGCATCGAATTCGCTTACGACGATGATCTCAGGGGTGCGGTTTTTCAATACACGGTGTTGAGAGATGCTCACGGCCGCGGTTTTGAAGCCGAAAACATGGCAGACTCGAGCTTCAGAGGCAAAAACGTTGTTCTCACCATTGACAGCACCATCCAGTATATTGCAGAAAAGGCGCTTGCGGAAACCGTGAAGGAATTTTCAGCAAAATCCGGAATGGTCGTTGTTATGATTCCGGAAACCGGGGCCGTACTGGCAATGGCGCATTATCCTTTATTCAATCCCAACGCAATAAATGGGTTTGATCGAAAGCTGTGGAGAAACAGGGCTATCACCGATCCCTTTGAACCGGGTTCGACCATGAAAATTTTCAGTGCGGCGGCGGCAATAGAATCCGGCAGTTCCTCTGCAAACAGTATCTTTTTTTGCGAAAACGGTGCTTACAAAATGGGAAGACATGTTATCCACGACACCCATGAGCATGGATGGCTCTCTTTACAGCAGATTATCAAATATTCGAGTAATATCGGTGCTATCAAATTCAGCTCAATCGTAGGGCCGGAATATTTATACAGAACCCTGCGTAACTTCGGTTTCGGATCAAAGACCCAGATCGACTGCCCCGGCGAAACCACGGGCAGCATGACCCCGTATAAACGATGGACGAAGATTGACGCCGGGACCATATCTTTTGGGCAGGGGGTTTCGGTTTCCGCCTTGCAGCTTGCCGCCGCAACATCCGCAATTGCGAATAAAGGGTTACTCATGAAGCCTTATGTGGTTCAGGCCATTACGGATCATAATGGCCGGCTGATCAAAAGCTTCGGCCCAACGAAGGCCGGAAGGGCAATTTCAGAAAAAACAGCGGGGACCCTGGCCAGAATTATGCAAACAGTCGTTACCGAAGGGGGTACGGGTGTCAATGCCGCTCTTGACGGGTATTCCGCCTGCGGTAAAACCGGGACAGCTCAAAAAGTCGATGAAAACGGAATGTATTCTAATGAAAAATATGTGTCGTCCTTTGTGGGGTTTGCACCTGTGGAAAACCCAAAAGTTGCCGTTGTGGTTATTGTTGATGAACCCAAAAAACACCATTACGGGAGTATTGTTGCTGCACCGTTATTTAAAAAGATCACCCAGAACACACTGGACAATATGAATGTATCCCCAAATAGAAAGTCAGACAAATTGATGGTCTCTATGAGGAACTAAACAGAAGGATGCGGCTTTCACATTTATTAAAAACCATCGGCCCCGTAAAATTTTACGGAAAAAAGAACTCACCCGGCCGGCCTGTCCCGGATTTCAGGAATGCCGAGCATCATGATCCGGAAGCCAACGGAGTTTCTTGTTCGCCGAATCCTGATATAAGCTCCATTCATTACAGTGCCCAGGATGTTCGGCCTGGCGGTCTCTTTGTTGCCATACCGGGTCTTGTGGCAGACGGCCATGACTTTATCGATGAAGCGCTGGAAAGAGGCGCATCAGCTATTGTCACCCAGAGGCCCGTCAAAAGCGGGGCCTTAATTGTCGAAGTCGAAAATACCAGAAAAGCCCTTGCGGCCATTTCGGCCCAGTTTTATTCAAATCCGTCGGAAAGACTCGTTTTAATCGGGATCACCGGTACCAACGGGAAAACAACCACTGCATTTTTAATCGAGCACATTTTTTTGGCGGCAGGGATTCATGTGGGCGTTATTGGAACCTTGAATTACAGATATGCCGGCAAGACGTTTAAAAATCCCATAACAACCCCAGAATCTCTGGATCTTCAGAAAATCCTGGCCGAAATGCTTGAAAACGGGATCAGTCATGTCGTCATGGAAGTCTCTTCACATGCACTCGATCTGTATAGAGTCCATCAGTGCAAGTTCAGTCTTGCGATATTTACCAATTTGACCCAGGACCATCTGGATTATCACCGGGATATGGATTCCTACTGGTCATGTAAAAAAAGACTTTTCACAGAGATCCTTGATTTCAAACCTGCAGATGAACGGTCGCTGGCCGTTATAAACCGTAATAATAAAAGAGGAGAAGAACTCTTCCACATGCTCGAATCGCGTTTTGGCCGAGCATCCCTGCTATCCACCGGTTTTGCGGAGAACAATCGCATACGGCCAGAGGGCTTCAACCACGATTTAAGCGGCATTATGGGAAAAATTTCTACCCCTGACGGCGTTTTCGACTTCAGATCGCACCTTGTCGGAAAACATAATATGGAAAACATTCTCTGCGCCACAGGTGCGGGTATTGTTCTTGGTCTTCCATTGGACGTCATCAAAGACGGCATTGAATCGGTAAAGGCCGTTCCCGGACGTCTTGAGTCCATCCCCAATGATCACCAGCGGTTTGTATACGTAGATTATGCCCATACGCCGGATGCCCTTGAAAATGTGCTCTTGTCATTAAAATCATCCGCTCCGGGTCGGCTCATCTGCGTATTTGGGTGCGGCGGCAACCGGGACAGCGCAAAACGGCCTCAAATGGGCGAAATCGCAGGAAGGTTATCAGATCTTGTTGTGATCACGTCGGATAATCCAAGAAACGAACCGCCCGTGTCGATTATCGATCAGATTTTTGAAGGCGCACAAAAATCGGTATCCCATACATTTACACCATCGGACCTAACCCAAGATTTTTCGAAAAAGGGAGTTGTGGTCGAGGCTGATCGAACAAACGCCATCGCCCTTGCCGTCAGGGTGTCAAAGCCAAATGATGCGATTTTGATCGCAGGCAAGGGGAATGAGCCCTATCAAATCATCGGAGACCGTACCATTGCGTTTGACGACAGAATAGAGGCGAAAAAAGCCCTTTGTGTGTTGGACACAAAAAATTCGGGTTGCAAAACGAAATCCAATCCTCAGTTGTTGTCCGGCAATCCAAATCCGGTGCCCCGGGACCTGATTCCGTGGCGTACTTCTGAAATCCTGGAGGCAACCGGAGGAGACCTTTTTATCGGTAATTTGACGCACAGTTTCAGCGGGGTCTCCATCGATTCTCGCAAGATATCTCCCGACGATCTCTTTATTGCCGTTAAAGGAGACGTTCATGACGGACACAGTTTTATCGCGAGCGTTATTGAAAACGGCGTCAGCGGACTCTTGGTAGAAAAGAACAAGACCAGCATGTTGCCTGAAATAAAATCGTTAAAAAACAGGATTGTTTGTATCACCGTAGATGACACCGTCCGAGCTCTGGGCGATCTGGCGGCATTTAACAGAAGACGCACACCCGTTTCGGTCATTGCAGTCACAGGGTCAAACGGGAAGACCAGCACCCGTAATATGACATCCGGTGTGGTTTCCCGCCGCTTTTGCACATTATCGACCCAGGGGAATTTAAACAACGAAATCGGGCTTCCCTTAACCCTGCTGAACTTGAAGAGAGCGCATCAATGGGCTGTTGTGGAGCTGGGAATGAACAGACCGGGAGAGATCGAACGGCTTGCCGAAATCTGTCTCCCGGATATCGGGGTGATTACCAATATCGGCCCTGCGCACCTTGAAGGGTTGGGTTCTGTGGATGCGGTCATGAAAGCAAAAGGTGAACTGCTGGGGAAAATCAAACCGGACGGAACGGCTGTTCTCAATGCGGATGATCCGAGGCTCTTGAAACTGGCGGATACCACAACCAGAAACATTTTATTTTTTGGCATGTCCAAAAACGCCGCAATCCGGGCCGAGTCAATACAGGAAAAAATAGAAGGGGTGTCTTTTAAACTGGTACTACCCGAAGAAAAAATTCCCGTTCATTTAAAAACTCCGGCTGTTTTTATGGTTTCAAATGCTCTGGCGGCATCTGCAGCGGGTCATCTTTTGGGGTTGACCGCCGGTGAAATCAAGGCCGGTCTTGAAGCGTTCGATCCGGTTAAAGGACGGATGAACATCCATAAAACCGGTAAAGGGATCCATATCATTGACGATACGTATAATGCCAATCCGGGTTCGATGCAGGCCGCAATACGGACCCTTGTGTCACTGAAGGGAAAAAACAGAGGATTTCTGATTGCCGGCGATATGCTTGAACTCGGGAAACATTCAGCGGCCATGCATCGAAAGATAGGCTCCACCGCCGCCGGCTCAGATATTGCCGGGCTTTATGTGACCGGAAAATTCTCAGAAGATGTTGCGGCAGGGGCATTGGAAGAACATATGAATCCCGATGATATTTTTAAAGGCACACGGGAAGAGATCCTGGATACGGTCACAAAGCGACTTGATTCCGGCGACTGGGTTTTGGTGAAGGGGTCCAGGGGCATGGCCATGGAAAAGGTTGTCCAAGGGTTGTTGACATGGGCTGACAATTAAAATTGAAATAAAATTGAATCATATTTAAAGCTCAGGTGAAACCGGCTTTTTAGAAAGATTTAAGCAGGCATTATAAGAGTAAAACTAAAAAATGCTGTATCATTTATTATATCCCCTTCATGGGACGCTGACGGTTTTTAATGTATTCCGGTACATTACTTTCCGAACCATCTATGCCAGCTTGACGGCATTTTTAATCTGTTTCTTTTTAGGTCCATGGGTGATTCGAAAATTGAGCTACCTGCAGATCGGCCAGTATATCAGAGATGACGGTCCGCAAACGCACCTTAAAAAGGCCGGTACACCGACCATGGGCGGAACGCTGATTATTTTTTCGATCACCGTTTCCACATTGTTATGGACCAATTTGACCAATTATTTTGTTTGGATCGCTCTTCTGGTGACGCTTGGCTTCGGTGGGATCGGTTTTATTGACGACTATCTTATGCAGATCAAAAAGCAGAGCAAGGGGCTAACCGTTCGAAACAAATTTCTGCTTCAGGCGATTTTGGCAATTGTCACAGGGTTTCTGGTCTATGTGTCTCCGGACTTTTCCACCCAGATAACCATTCCGTTTTTTAAAAAAGTTTCACCGGATCTCGGGTGGGGATATATCCTGTTTGCGGCATTTGTCATTATCGGCACGTCAAATGCGGTCAATATCACCGACGGGCTTGATGGCCTTGCCATCGGACCTTTGGTTATTGCTTCAGCCGCGTACATGGTTTTTGCCTATGTGGCGGGACATGTCAAGATCGCCGATTACCTGCAGATCAATTATGTGGCAGGTAGCGGAGAACTTGCTGTTTTTTGTGGCGCCATGGCCGGTTCAGGTCTGGGATTTTTGTGGTTCAATTCATATCCGGCTCAAATATTCATGGGGGACGTAGGGTCTCTATCGCTGGGCGCGGCAATCGGTACTGTGGCGGTCATCACCAAGCAGGAGATACTGCTGACTCTGGTGGGCGGGCTCTTTGTCATTGAAACATTGTCCGTGATTTTTCAGGTCGGTTTTTTCAAGATGACCAACGGTCGGAGGATTTTTCGAATGGCTCCGCTTCACCACCATTTTGAACTCAAAGGATGGCCGGAACCCAAGGTCATTGTTCGATTCTGGATCATTGCCATTGCACTGGCGCTGATTTCCATGAGTACACTGAAACTGAGATAAAATGAATAAGGTAATAGGTTATGGGTAATAGGCTAAGGAACAACAATAATAAAATTAAAAATGGAAACCTGTTCTCCACAACCTATAACCTGTAACCCATGACCCATGACCAATTACCGGGTTGATTATATGGATCTTCATCAAAAAAACATTCTTGTCGTCGGTCTCGGTATATCCGGCATGGGCGCAGCGCGGTTCGCCAAAGACAACGGTGGAATCGTAACGGTAACGGATATTGCCGAAGAAGATGCTCTGGTGACCTATTTGCCGGAAGTACGTAAAATGGGTGCTAAAATAGAATTGGGTCGGCATAATATAGAAACGTTTGAAAGTGCCGATCTAATCATTGTGAGTCCGGGGGTTCCCCATACCATTTTGCCGATAGAACGGGCCAAAGAAAAGGGTGTGACAATAATGGGGGAACTCGAGCTTGCTTCGCGATACATCCGGGAACCCATTGTTGCCGTATCCGGCACCAACGGTAAAACAACGACAACACGGTTATTGGGCCATATGCTCGAAAATTCGGGATTCAAGGTCTTTGTTGGCGGAAATATCGGCAATCCTTTGATCGATTATGTCCAAAGGAGAGAAGCGGCCGACATTGTTGTTGCCGAGGTCAGCAGTTTCCAACTCGACACCATCGACACATTCAGACCTCGAGTCAGTGTTCTGCTGAACATCACTTCGGATCATCTCGATCGATATCCGGATTTTATATCTTATGTAAGTTCCAAGGGCCGTATTTTCAAAAACCAGGCGGAAGGCGATACTGCGGTGATAAACGGTTCCGATCCCTTTATTCGTTTAATCAGCAAAACTTTCAGGACCAGAACACTGCCCTTTTATTATCTGGGCGATTCTGATCCAAAAGACCGGGAATATGCACTCATTGGCCAGTTCAATGGGAACGACAGTCCGGTCATCAAGATTTTCACAAAAGAAACCCCCCAAGGTTTCCTCGATCTTTCAAAAGTAAATCTTTTGGGGCGGCACAACATGGAAAATGTGGCGGCAGCGTCGCTGGCAGCCCTGGCCGCCGGTGGGAATCTGGAAGGGATACAATCCGCATTGAACAGTTTCAAGGGACTATCCCATCGTCTGGAATATGTCAGAACCATCAACGGTGTCCACTTTTACGATGATTCAAAGGGGACAAACATCGATGCGGTGGCCAAAGCGCTTGAAGTATTTGACAGGCCGGTGGTTCTGATCATGGGCGGTCGCGATAAAGGCGGAGATTTCAAACAGCTTCGTGAGCTGGTTGAGCAGCATACAAGGAAACTGATCGTTATGGGCGAAGCAGGGGATGCCATAAAATCGGTTCTTGAAGATTCGTGCCAGGACGGAGCCCAAACCGCATCCACAATGGAAGATGCGGTTCGCTTGGCTTACCTTGCGGCGGTGCCGGGAGATGTTGTGCTTTTGTCTCCCGGTTGCTCAAGCTTTGACATGTTCACTAGCTATGCACATCGGGGGGAAGTGTTCTGCAAAGCGGTTCAACATATTGAAAAGTCGGATCGAAATATAACAAATGTCCAGTGACAAGGAAAAAATTAAAAGCGTTCTGAAACAGCCGATGCAATACGACATTGCGCTTTTATTTCCGGTGTTGTTCCTGGTGGGAATCGGTATCGTAATGGTCTACAGCGCAAGTTCGGCACTAGCCTTGAAAAAATTTGGAACAAGTTATTATTTTTTAAAAAAACAATCCATTTTTGCACTGCTGGGCCTGGTTGTGTTGGTCATTAGCTGCCATGTTCCATACAGAATTTTTCGTTCTTTGACATATCCGTTGCTTATTCTGGCCATAATCTTTCTTGTTGCGATCCTAATTTCCGGATTTGGATATTCGGCAGGCGGTGCAAAACGATGGTTTCGTATCACGATCTTTACGTTTCAACCTTCTGAATTCGCCCGTTTTGCCCTGGTGATCTATCTGGCGTATTCGATGAGTAAAAAAATAAATAAAATCAAGGAATTTAAGGTCGGATTTTTGCCCCACGCCTTGGTCCTATGCACGTTTGCGGTTCTGATCCTATTGCAGCCAGACTTTGGCTCCGTGGTTATTTTTGGGGCAATTACCTGGATCATGCTTTTTGTCGGGGGGGCGCGTATTTTACATTTGTTTGGATCCTTGGTCCTGATCTTTCCCATCATTTACTATTTAATGTTCAGCGCCGATTATCGGATTGAACGTATCATGTCCTTTATGAACCCGTGGCAATATTCGGCGGATAAAGGTTATCAGGTTGTTCATTCTCTTCTGGCATTTGGTACAGGCGGAATATGGGGAACAGGTATCGGAAAGGGTTATCAGAAACTGTTTTATCTGCCTGAACCTCATACGGATTTTATTTTTTCGGTTATCGGAGAGGAACTCGGTCTTTTGGGGGTTTTGATTATCCTGGGGCTTTATACTGTGATCTTGTGGAGGGGCATATCCATCGCCAGAAACAGCACCGATGCTTTCGGATCATTCGTTGCCGTCGGCCTCACAACGGCAATGGGGCTTCAGATTTTTATTAACATGGGGGTTTCCCTCGGACTCCTTCCGACCAAAGGGCTTACGCTCCCATTTTTAAGTTATGGCGGGACATCCCTTTTGATGAACATGGCATCCATCGGAGTGCTGATGAACATCGGGACAATGAGAAAAGTTCCTAAAAAAGTGACGAGTGACCAGTGACCGGCAAGTAGTGGAAAAAGACAGAAACAAAATGCAACTTATGGATCAAGAAGATAACAAAAGTAAAAATAAAAAAGACCTTCGTTCATTGCGACAGGTTTCAGAGGCCCTGCGTGTCGTCATTGGCGGGGGAGGGACCGGCGGACATCTTTTTCCAGGTATTGCCGTTGCTCAAGAGTTTTTGGTCAAAAATTCTGAAAACAGCGTCTTGTTTGTCGGCACCGGAAAGCCGTTTGAAATTTCGGTTTTGTCGGAAACCGGATTCGTCCATAAACGCATTACGGCCGAAGGTTTAAAGGGGCGGGGGATATGGAATCAGGTGGTGTCGATCTCGAAGGTGCCCAAAGGGATCATTGAATCTGTTTTAATCCTTAAGCGCTTTAAACCTCATTTGGTTATTGGTGTTGGCGGGTACTCCGCAGGTCCTCTGATCATGGGCGCATGGTTTTTGGGGATTAAGATCGTTCTGCATGAACAAAATGTTTTGCCGGGGATCACCAATCGAATTCTTTCGCGCTTTGCGGACCGGATATATGTTTCATTCGAAGAAACGAAATTTGGGGTGGCGCCCCAAAAAATACGGTTTTCCGGAAATCCGGTGAGAAGAGAAATTGTTCAGTGCGCGAAAACACAGGACAATAGAGATGTTAAAGAGTCGAAAAAACAGGAGGGGCGGTTTACGATTCTGATACTGGGCGGAAGCCAGGGGGCTCACAGTATAAATATGGCACTTTTGGAGGCCCTTGGATATATCGAAGAAAAAGAAAAAATATTCTTTGTGCATCAGACCGGTGCAAAGGATGAAACTCAGGTAAAACAGACCTACGACAAACACGGCCTTGCAAACGATACGCGAACATTTTTTAAAGACATGGCTCAGCAGTATCAGAAAGCCGATCTTGTCATATGTCGTGCAGGGGCAACCACTGTGGCAGAAATCAGGGCCGTTGGGAAAGGGGTTATTTTCATCCCGTTTCCATATGCGGCCGATAACCATCAGGTTTTAAACGCACAATCTTTGGAAAAAGCAGGGGCTGCAGAGATGATTCTTGAAAAGGATCTCAGCGGGAAAGTCCTTGCAGCGAAAATCAATCATTATGCGAGGCATCCGGAAGCGCTCTTTCGCATGGCATCCCGGTCCAGGGATCTTGGGCGTGTCGATGCGGCAGCGATGATCGTCGATGACTGTTATGATTTGATTTCTTAATTATTAAGTGTGGAGCGCCCATGTTTTTAAAAAAATACCATATTCACTTTGTGGGAATCGGCGGTATCGGAATGAGCGGGATCGCCGAGCTTTTGCTGAACCTCGGGTATAAGGTGTCCGGGTCGGACATCAGCGCTTCAGATATTACAAGGCGTCTGGAACGGCTCGGGGGAATTATATTTAAAGGCCATTCTGAAGAACAGATTCACGGGGCAGATGTTGTAGTGAGATCGTCGGCAGTCGGTCTCGAAAATCCCGAGGTTGTTGCCGCAGCCCAGGCGTCAATACCGGTAATTCCCAGGGCGGAGATGCTGGCTGAACTCATGCGTTTAAAGTACAGTGTGGCCATCGCAGGGGCTCACGGCAAAACATCTACCACATCGATTGTCGCTTCTGTACTGGCAAAAGGCGGGCTTGATCCAACGGTGGTTATCGGCGGAAAACTCAAAAGCATCGATTCCAATGCACTTTTGGGAGAAGGGGATTATATCGTGGCAGAAGCCGACGAAAGTGACGGTTCTTTTCTTAAAATGTCTCCGACCATCGCAGTGGTAACGAATATCGATCGAGAGCATCTCGATTTTTATGAAGGCTTAAACCACATCCAAGACGTCTTTTTGAGCTTTATTGAAAAAATACCGTTTTACGGCCTTGCGGTTCTTTGCCTGGACAATGAGCCGATTCAGGAAATTATTCCCAACATTCAGAAACGTTTTACAACCTATGGAATGAGCACACAGGCCGATTTCAGGGCAAAAGACGTTGTTTTTGAAGGGCTAAAAAGCAGGTTCAAGGTGTATCATCTCGGAACGCTACTCGGAGAGATAGAATTGAATCTTCCGGGTATTCATAATGTTTACAATTCGCTGGCGAGTATTGCGGTGGGCATTGAACTCGATATACCCTTTGACGTTATAAAATCGGCACTTCAAACTGCGGAAGGTGTTCAACGGCGGCTGGAAATTAAAGGTGAAAAAAGGGGCGTTACGGTTGTCGACGATTATGGCCATCATCCTACGGAGATTAAGGCCACCTTACAGGCCGCTAAGGAATGCTGGCCGGACCGGCGGATTGTAGCGGTGTTCCAACCCCACCGTTATTCCAGAACCCGGGCGCTTTTTGACGACTTCACCCGTGCATTCTACCAGTCGGACCTGCTCATCGTTCTTCCCATCTATCCAGCCGGAGAAAAAGAGATAAAAGGCATCGATGGGCAATCCCTGTTTGAAGGAATCCGTCTTCACGGCCACAGAGACGTCGTTTATAAGCAAAATTTTGAAACAACAGTGTCGCATCTGAAAGAGATTTTAACCTCAAATGACATCCTCCTCACCCTCGGTGCAGGGGATGTCTGGAAAATTGGGGAAATGATACTGGATGACGATTAAAAATTTTCATTATAAGCCAGAGGAACCAACGTTTATGGCGCTTGATTCGGATTCAATAGAATGGCTTGAAAGCCGTTTCGGAAATAACGTCAAATTCGGCGAACCGATGTCCAGGCACACATCATTACGGGTCGGCGGACCGGCAGAGGTTTTTGTGACGCCTGAAAGCGTTGAGGACCTTCAAAGACTGGTGAAATGGTCATGGGACAACAGACATTCTTATCTGGTCATCGGTGAAGGTACCAATCTCCTGGTAAAGGACAGCGGCATTCCCGGCATTGTCATTGTCCTGGCAAAATGTTTGAAGACGATCGATGAAACAGAAACAAAAGACGGCAGAGTGATTATTTCGGCCATGGCCGGTGCCCGCCTGAAGACCCTTTGTTCTTATGCTCTGAAACGGGGTCTGGAAGGTATGAATTTTGCCTTGGGTATTCCCGGGACGGTTGGCGGAGGCATTATGATGAACGCCGGAACATTTCACGGTACTATGGAAAATGTGCTTGAATCCATAGATGTTCTTCTGCCTACAGGCAATACGCGTCGAATTAAAAGAGAAGATCTCGATTTCACTTACCGGAAGCTGTCATGGCGCCCGGAACTGACGAACGGTCATCGCAGTCAAATGCTCGTATTGGGCGGCCGCTTCTGTCTCAGCCTTTCTGATCCTGAGAAACTGAAGAAAGCGGCCAGAGAAATTGTAAAAGCCCGAAAGAAGAATCAGCCTATCGGATTGCCGAGCGCGGGATGTTTTTTTAAAAATCCGGTATCCGGAAAAACAGCCGGACAGCTTATTGAGATGGCCGGCCTAAAAGGAAAATCCATCGGCGGTGCAGAAATTTCATCTAAACACGCCAACTTTTTTATCAACCGCTACAACGCATCGGCCGACGACTTTCTGGCACTGATAAACCTTGCCGAAGAGATTGTATTTAAAAAGTTCAATATTCAGCTGGAAAAAGAGGTTAAGATTGTTGGGGCATAAACGCATACGGAAAAATTATTACAAAAACAGTGGCGCCAGAAAGCGCAATAAACTGATAAAACGTGTTGTGTTCGGCATAAAAATATCGGCCGTTGGAACAGCATTGCTGTTTTTCAGCTTACTATTTGTTTTTAGTTACGACCTTTTAACCCAATGCGATTATTTCAAAGCTGAAGGATTGATGGTGAACGGTGCGCATCGACTCACTGAAAATCAGGTATTGAAAGCGGCACAGATCCAAACCGGTGTCAATATTTTTTCGGTCAATCTCTCTAAGGTTAGAAAACGACTGATTGCCCATTCATGGATTCAAGATGCAGAAGTCAGCAGAGAACTCCCTTCAGGAATCAGTATTCGAATAAAGGAACAGAAACCTCTTGCCATACTTGATCTCGGTCGGAAGTTTATCGTCAATACCCAGGGTGAAATATTTAAAGAAATGGATGCATCAGACCTGTGCAATCTGCCGATCATCAGCGGGCTTGAATTTTCAGACATTAATGTGAAAGACGAGTCCAGAAGCATTCCGTTTAATGCCGTTATGACATTATTAGCGCTGGGCCAAAAATCTGAAAGCGTTCTACCCTATGGGTTAATAAAAAGAATCCATGTGGATCGTGAAATGGGCCTTAGCATTTATGCCTTTGATCACATCAGAGAAATTAAAATGGGGTACAGTGATTACCCGAGTAAATTTGCATTGCTAAAAGATGTTCTTTCTTATTTGAAAAAGAATGGTGAGTTATCACATCTTGAATCAATTGATCTCAATGATTTGGATCGTATTGTCATAAACCCCGCGAAAATAGAATCCGCTGCCAAAGGTCACAAGGAGGTTTGAGATGGAGGGACAAGAAAATATTATTGTCGGGCTCGATATCGGAACGACGAAAATTTGTGCCGTGGTTGGTGAAGTTACGGGGAAAAAAATAAATATTATCGGCATTGGAACGCATCCCTCCATCGGACTTCGAAAAGGTGTGGTGGTGAATATCGAATCTACCGTAGAATCGATTCAGAAAGCCATTGAAGAGGCGGAACTTATGGCCGGTTGTGAAATTTCTTCGGTGTACGCCGGAATCGCAGGCGGTCATATCACCGGTTTTAACAGTCGCGGTATTGTCGCCATTAAGGGTCCGGAAGTTACACAGCAGGATGTGGACCGCGTTATCGATGCCGCACGGGCCGTGGCAATTCCAATGGACCGCGAAGTCATCCATGTGATTCCACAGGAATTCATCATCGACGAACAGGGCGGAATTCAGAATCCCATCGGCATGTCCGGTGTACGCTTGGAAGCCAAGATTCATATCGTCACCGGTGCTGTAACATCTGCACACAACATCGTGAAATGCGCCAATCGGTCGGGCCTTGATGTTTGCGATATCATTCTTGAGCCTCTTGCCTCAGGAGAAGCGGTGCTGACCGATGAGGAAAAAGATCTGGGTACGGCCCTGTTGGACCTCGGCGGCGGCACGAGCGATCTTGCAATTTTTGCGGGTAACAATATCAAACACACATTTGTTTTGTCGCTTGGCGGCAATAACCTGACAAACGATATCAGTATCGGCTTGCGTGCATCCATGGCTGATGCCGAAAAGATCAAAACGAAATACGGCACCTGTATTTCCAGAAGCATCGGTGCCGATGATACCATCGATGTCCCCGGTATGGGCGGACGTAAGCCCAGGAAACTTCAACGACAGATCCTCGGCGAAATACTGGAACCTCGGATGGAAGAGATCTTTTCACTGATAAAAAGAGAAGTCTTTCGGGCCGGAATGGAGAAGATCGTTACTTCCGGTGTTGTTTTAACCGGTGGAACATCACTTTTGGAGGGTGTAACGGAAGTCGCAGAATCGGTTTTCGATCTTCCAACCCGATTGGGTAGGCCCAGAGGAATCAGCGGTCTTACGGACGTTGTCAATAATCCCATGTATGCGACAGGTGTGGGGCTTGTATTATACGGGGCCAAAAATCAACCGAAAAAGAAATTCAGAATTCGTGACTCAAACATTTTTAACCGTATCATGACCCGGATGAAAAGATGGTTTAAGGAGGTTATATGAAATGAGATGATATGAAATTAAGAGGTATTCACCGGGCGGACATGGGGACCGCTCGAAATTAGAAACAAAAGCAAATTATTGTACAGGAGGTGGGGGAAATGACGTTTACTTTGATAGAAAATGACAATTTTGCAAAAATCATGGTTATTGGCGTTGGCGGAGCCGGTGGAAATGCGATCAACAACATGATTGAATCCCAGCTTCAAGGCGTAAAGTTCATCGCCGCCAATACAGATGCCCAGGCCCTTGAGGTTTCCAGGGCTACCGTCAAATTACAGATCGGCGAACAGCTCACACAGGGACTCGGAGCCGGCGCCAACCCTCAAATCGGGCGGGAGGCGGCAATCGAAAATGCCGAAAGTATAAAAAATGCACTTGAGGGCAGTCATATGGTGTTCATTACGGCGGGATTCGGTGGCGGAACCGGGACAGGGGCGGCTCCGGTCATTGCTGAACTTTGTAAGGAAATTAATGTATTGACGGTGGCGGTGGTGACGAAACCGTTTTCATTTGAAGGGAGAAAAAGGGCCAAACAGGCTGAAGACGGAATTGACATTCTCAAGCAAGTGGCTGATACGGTCATCACCATTCCAAACGACAGGCTTAGGGGCCTTGCATCCAAAAATGCCAGAATGATCGATATGTTCAAGAAAGCGGATGAGGTTTTATTACATTCCGTCAAAGGGATTACGGACCTTATTATGATGCCGGGACTGATCAATCTTGATTTTGCCGATGTAAAAACGATTATGTCCAAAGCGGGTATGGCCATCATGGGCATCGGTATCGCAAGTGGAGAAAATCGTGCAATAGAGGCCGCCGAACGAGCCATTTCTCACCCGCTGCTGGAAGACATCTCAATTTCCGGCGCAAAAGGTGTATTAATGAACATCACCAGCAACACCGATTTGACGATGGAAGAGATGACCGAAGCTTCCGACAGGATATATAATGAAGTCGGGGAGGATGCCGACATTATATGGGGGACCGCCGTTGATGACAGCATCGGAAATGAGATGCGCGTCACTGTCATTGCAACCGGAATCAATTCCGGTCCGGAAACCAAAGTGAAAAACGAACTCAGAGGCAAGGTCAGAGATGTTACGCTGAATGATCTAAGCGATGCCGTAAATTATGATGAACCGACGTTTATCCGTCGGAAACACGCGGTGGGTGAATCGGTCGGAAGCAGTTACAGAGGATACAGGGGCATTGTCATCGACAATAACGACCTGAACAATCTGGATGTCCCGACGTTTTTACGAAGAAAGGCGGACTAAGAATTGGCAGTATTCATCAATGGCAGGATCAACCCATAAAATCAAAAGGAAATTTGTTGAATCCGAAACCGGAACCATCCGTCGGAAATGGAAAGGACGTATCAAGGTCGCGCTGGTTTATCCAAACACGTATCATATTGGAATGTCCAATCTCGGCTTTCAGGCGGTATATGATCTTTTTAATACATTTGAACATGTCGTATGCGAAAGATCATTTCTCCCGGATGATGGTGGTTGGGGTACTGTGGAGCGGATCACAACCATTGAGTCCGGGAAGCCCATTTCCGCTTTTGATATTATTGCCTTTTCAGTCTCATATGAAAATGATTACCCCAACCTCCTTACAATTCTCGAAAAAGCAGAACTCCCCTTGCGATTTAAAGACAGAGAAATCCCCCACCCTCTTGTTATCGCAGGGGGAGTCGCTTTTTTTTTAAACCCAGAACCGTTGGCGCCGTTTATCGACTGTTTTCTCATCGGGGAAGCCGAAGCCATTCTTCCCCGGTTTTTTGAGACGCTTTCACACGATTTAATCAAACAAAACAGGGGATCGTGTTTAAATACCCTTTCCCGCGATGTTCCCGGTACTTATGTCCCGTCATTGTACAAGCCAACATACAATTCTGATGGTACACTCCGTGCATTAAAACCGATAACCGACGTCCCCGCAACAGTTGAGCGCCAGTATGTGAAAGATCTTTCCGGGACCCCCACCTGCAGCCCGATAGTCACTCCGGATACGATCTTTGACAGCACATTTCTCATAGAAGTCAGCAGGGGTTGTCCGCATGGTTGCAGATTCTGCAGCACGGGATTTGTTTACAGACCGCCAAGATTCAGACCCTTTTCGCTCCTGAAAGAATGCATGGAACAGGGAACTTCAAGAACTGAAAAAATAGGTCTTGTCGGTGCCGCTGTGTCTGATCTCCCGGACCTTAATAAAATCTGCGGCCTGGAACTTAACAAAGATACCCGGTTATCTTTCAGTTCCCTCCGAGCGGATGCTTTAACATCCGAACTTCTTTCAGTTCTAAAGAAAAGCAAAACCAAAACTGTTACAATTGCACCGGATGCCGGATCAGAGCGGATGCGAAACGTCATCAACAAAGGCATCAGCGAAACGGACATTCTTGATGCTGCGGAAATGATTGTCGCCGCCGCAATCCCCAACATAAAACTCTATTTTATGATCGGTCTTCCCACAGAAACCATGGACGATGTCGAAGCGATTGTAACACTCTGCAAGCAAATCAAGCATCGATTCCTCAAATCGAGCCGGGCCAGAAAACGTATTGGTGAGATCACCGTGAGCTTGAACAGTTTTGTCCCGAAACCGTTTACACCGTTTCAATGGGTTAAGATGGATGATGTTCGTCTGCTTAAGGAAAAAATAAGAAAAGTTAAGAACGGTCTGAAAAGGGTGGCAAACATTCGTGTCCATGCGGATATTCCGCGCTGGGCATACATTCAGGCGCTTCTGTCACGGGGAGACCGTAAGGTTGCAAAAATATTATCCTTGGTGAACACGAACCAGGGAAACTGGCCCAAAACCTTTAAATCTTCTCCCATAAATCCTGATTTCTATGTTCTCAGGGAGCGTTCATTGGACGAAACGCTTCCCTGGGATTTTATTGATCACGGCATCAGCAAGTCTTTTCTCAAAACAGAGTATAAAAGAGCCCTTGAGGGCAAAACCTCGCCGCCTTGCCCCATGGAATCGTGCAATACCTGCGGCGTCTGCAGGGAAGATGTCCTAAACAAACACAAACCCGGATAAACCTGAACCAAAACAAAAATTTTATCACGAAAGCACGAAATTTTTTAAGAATTTAGCTTTTTGAAAATGAATCGCTTCAGGTGTGCTTAAATTTTTTCTGAAAGAACTCGTAGATAACGGTTCGTAATGAAAAAACCGGTTTAAGCTTCTGAAAATGGTTTTGGTTTTAAGACCATATAATCGCATTCGAGCCAATCCGGAATGGTTTTTTCATAACGAGCCGTAATCCACTCAAACAGCTTCCAGTAAAAATTTAAGCACACCTGAAGCTTTCTAAAAACAGATTTGTTTCAAAGATCTAAACAGTTACGAAATTTTCAAAACACGAAAAAGAATTATTGACCGTTGTCGGGCTTGCATTCACGCGTTTCCCACCAATCGTTGCCATAATTGATAAAGAGCTGCTCGCCGGAAGCGACATCTTTAATGGTATAGAAAATGATCAGGTCCCGCTCTATGTCGTGCCAGTATTCGATATTGTGCTCGTCAGAGTGATTGAAAATACTTCCCCATCCCAATGGGAATGAGTAAAATTCGGACGCTTCTATCGAATCTTCATCTTCCGAGTCCATACTATAGACATAATCATCCAAAATACCCGAGCAGTCTTCCTTTCTGATCCGCAGGTAATGGCACTCTTCAATTGTCGTATTTGCGGGTATATTTTCAGTTGCGAAAACGCCGTGGCCGAATTTACAAGGGGCGACCACCGTATCAGGGTGTCTGAATAATGGTTGAGATGATAATTTCGTCATTTTTCCTTTCCGGTTTGAAATATCTGGCACCATAAAACTTGACAGAATGCAGGAATAATCATTCAGTTTTTCATTATCTATGAGTCGCTCGATGTTATCTATATCTCATCTTAGATTGTTAATCCAGGAAAACATGTTAGGATCATGTGATATATCCAAATGTTTTAATTGTTATTGATGGAAAAATCGTATAAATAGATACTTTTTTAAGAAACCATCAATATCGACGCAAAGCAAGAGAATGTAATAAAGAAATATGAGTTCATACCAAAAGGAGCAGGTTGAAACACTGGACATGGTATATCGCCACCTGAGGACGATTTCCAAACTGGAAAGACAACGGCTGTTATACCAAATTTCCGACTATCTGTTGTTTCGGGACGAAGTGGACGAATTTCTTCGTGATCACTTTGAAAACATATGTACCCAAAAATGCTATCAAAGCAAGGTCAGTTCCTGCTGTTCCCGTGAAGGCATCATTACGTTTTTCGGCGATATGGTGGTTAACGTATTGGTATCGAATGAATCGGAGATCATGTCTATGGCAAAGGTGCTTAAAAAACCAAATGACGGATTTAAATGCATTTACCTTAGCCGTCAAGGGTGTATGTGGCGAATTAAACCGATTATTTGTGAAATGTTTCTTTGCGACCCGGCTGAAAAGGAAGTATTCAAAGAAAAGCCCTTGGCGGGTAAATTATGGCAGGAATTGAAACAGCGGGAGAAACATTATCGTTGGCCTGACCGGCCGGTTCTTTTTGATGATCTTGAACAATTGTTTATAGCGGCCGGATATTCTTCCCCGCTCATGTATTTGCATAACAGCCCGGGGCTTTTACGGGTTAAAGAACAAGCCAGAAAAAGTAAACAGGAAAAAATCAGGAAGAGCGATCAGGTTTAAGCAAAATTTTAAAAATCATTTTTTTTAAAAAAAGTGTTGCATTTTATAAAAATATGTGTTCATTAAAATAAACATATCGGTTTAACGTCTCTATGCCAGGTAACGAAATGACCATGAATGCATTTGATTCCTTTTTACAACGGGTCTTTGAGGCCACCGGGATCGCTTCGCAAACCGAACTGGCTTCTGCTTTGAAGATTAACCGGTCGGCAATTACACAAGCCAGGAAAAAAGACGCTATTCCGTCCAAATGGATATTACAGTTGTATCGAGCCTTTGGCTTGAACCCTGACTGGCTTGAAACAGGGTCCGGTCCGACATTTCTCAAACAGACGACGCCTGATGATTCCATATTTAAAAATGTACCAAAGGTCAAAGCCAGACTGAATGCGGGGGGTGGCTCTTTCGAAGTCGGATCTGAAATCAAGGGATATTACGGCTTCAGAAAGGATTGGTTGGCCACCAAGGGAAATATGAACAAGATGGTTCTAATGGACATTTTTGGTAACAGTATGGAGCCTGAATTAAAAGATGGGGATACCGTACTTATCGATGAGTCTCAAAAGGACATTTTGGCAGGTGCCGTATACGCTGTTGGTATTGATGATACAATAATGGTCAAAAGGCTGGAAAAACACCCCAATAAACTTGTTTTACACAGTGACAACAAAGAATATTCGCCGATTTATCTTCAAGGCAGTGAAATCAACAGTGTTCGTATTATTGGAAAGGTTATCTGGATTTGTAGGGAATTCAGGTAATTTTTTTTGTTGTTAATGTTCATAAAAATAAACTAAAGATTATTTAAATAAACTTATTGAGGTATTAAACACAACAACGATGAAATTAGGAGAACAGCAATGACCTTACACAAAATTTATTCGGATTATCATGAGAGCTATGAATACCACGGAAACACAGCAATTGAAGTCACCCGAAAAAAGGACGGAATTACGATTAAACGGGATTGGATATTTTTTGATTCTGTTCAGGAAGCTCAAGAATTTTTAAATGACAATTATTAAGCGGGCAGGGGGGACAATATACAAGTGGAGCGATTAAGGAGAATACCATGTTCGATAGAATTATTGACGGCATATTGGATTTTCTTTTTATGGCGATGATTTTAATACTGTCAATTTTGGGAACGTTGATTATCGGCCTGTAATCCCTGGGCGATATTTTCAGTAATGCTTGATCGGATTCATCAGAGCACGGGTTTGTCGTTTACATAGAAAGACCCTTTAGGATAAAATTAATGACTGAAGACAAAAGAGAAATATGGATATAATGTGCTAAGTATTTATCAGGGTTGATTCACAAGCGTTTTTATCATGTCTAACGCTTTTTCATCCGGGATAAGGCCCATGTTCAATATCAGATGAAAATAATTCGGGTCATCATATCCTTCTCCGCAAATCAAGCGACGAAACCAGATTGAATTCGTATCCCTTCTTGCCAAAATGCTTTCAACCCGATCCGCAGGTATTTTATGGTTCTTCACAGCGTATGCTTTTCGCCAAGCCACCGGTGCAATAAGTCGGATGTGATAACAATTTTTCATGTCTTTTAAGAAAAAATATGCGACCCGCCCAATAATTACCACATTGTCCTCTTTGGCCGTTTCCAGTATAAGGTTTTTCAAGCTGTTCTGGTATTCCTGTTCCTCGACCACCCGTTTGTCGTGTCCGACGATTCGTTTAATATAGTCCTTGCTGAATAATCTTGCAAAAGTGTTGGATATCCGAAATTCTCTGCTTTTCTCAAAGGATTCCAGGTTCTTTTCCGAAACATTCAAGTCTTCGGCTATTTTTTGAAAAAGGGACTTGTCGACATACTCATAGTTAAATTCTTTGGCAAGCCTGCGCCCAAATTTTCTTCCACCTGATGCAAATTCCCTACTGATTGTAATAACAGCCATGTGTTGTCTCCTTGATCATTAAACGATGGTATGGTGGACAAAGAATCATCAATTTTAGGTTATTATCTTCTTTGAAGGGCAATTTCTCGTTTAATTCGTTTAAAAAGGTTAATTTGCCATGATTATTCATATTATTTCATTTGATGCCCAAAAAAAATGTCAGGGGCGACCTAAAAATGCCTAAATACTGGCGGTTTGAAAATGATGGATTTTCTTCCTAAAAAGGGATAGAGAAACCCATCTTATTCCTCATTTTCTTTACATTATGAGTGATTATAATGAGTTGCGATTTTTCAGAAGCAACTATCATGCCATAAAAGATGCTGCATTTTCATTCCGCCGATTTTATATCGTTTTCACGGCGCCGCTAACAAAAAACAAGAGATTTTGTTTTTCGGCTGTAAATAGACGGGAACGTTATCTGATTCAATCGTTGTTTGCCAGCCGGATCTCCACTTTTTCTTTAAGATATTTTTTTACAGCAGCTATGGACACTTCTTTTTTGTGAAATATGCCTGCCGCCAATGCGGATTCCGCCTGTGTTTTTGTAAATACCTCATAAAAATGTTCAACACATCCGGCACCGCTGGATGCGATAACCGGGATGGTTACGGCATTCTTGACCGCATTGATGAGCTCGATATCATAACCTGAATGGGTGCCGTCTCTATCGATACAATTTAACAATATTTCCCCGGCCCCCAGCTTTTCACACACTTGTGCGAGCGTCACGGCATCCAGATCTCTACCTTCTCTGCCTCCTTTAACGGTACACTGGTACCAGCAATACGTTTCCCCGTTGGGACCCTTGATTTGCGTTTTAATCACCTGATGACGGACCTCATCCGGAGACGATACATAGACTCTTTTGGGGTCTATGGATACAACAACCGCCTGTGCTCCGTAAACTTCGGATATTTGTTCAATGGAACTTTTACCGGTCATTTTGCCCGTTTTTACAAAATCTTCAGCAATCAATACGGCATCACTTCCGATGGAAATTTTATCCGCACCCGACCGGAAATACGCAGCAGCGACTTCAAGGGCGGTATATGTCTTCCCATCCTTATCAATGTAATCTCGAATGCCGCCGCCGATGGTTAATGGAACAAAAACACGCTCGGACGTTTGTTTCAATACATCTAACATTGGGATATCTTCCAGAGGAAAATCTCGGAACCCCGTTATATTCAGGAACGTAATCTCATCGGCACCTTCATTGTAGTATCTTCCGGCAAGTTCAACCGGTTTGCCGAGGTTCCGGACATTGCCGTTTTCTCTGACATCGTATTGATCACCCTTAGTAACCACCAATTCCCTCTGATCGTTTGATCGGACATCCAGACAGGCAATAATCCTTTTTGCCAGCCGGGTTTCCTGGGAAAGATGAACCAATGTCGTTTCCTTACGGATGGGTTGGATAAAATTTTTGAGTAATTTTATACCGGTAGCGCCGCTTTTTTCCGGATGGTATTGAGTTGCCGTAATATGTTTTTTTTGAATGGCGCTGACAAACTCCAAACCGTAGTTGGTGGTGGTAAGAATAACGGAATCGTCCTCGAGTTCAACATAGAATGAATGTACAAAGTAAAATTTTTCATCTCCGCGCAATCCGTTAAATATCCGGGATGGTTTTTTGATGTTGATGCCGTTCCATCCAATATGCGGAACCGAAAGATCGATGTCGAATTTTTTGACACGCCCTGGAAAGAAGGCCAATCCGCCCGTATCCGGGGCTTCTTCACTTTTTTCAAACAGGGCATGCATGCCCAGACAAATGCCGAAGAATGGTCTGCCGGAGTTCAGGTAGTCCTTTAACGGATCCACATAATTTTTTTGATACAAAATCCGCATCATACTGCCGAAATTGCCGACACCTGGGAAAACCAGCTTTTCAGCGGACAAAATATCCGCAATATCAGAAACAACCTTAACCCTTTCACCAAGACTTTGAATCGCATTAATAACGCTTCTGACATTGCCTGCGCCGTAATCTAATAAGGTAATCATGGATGGTTCGTGTTTCTCCTTGGATCGATCGAAGGATCATTTGGTTTCAACTTAAAGTAAGTATGCCCAATGATCAAGCAACATTTTAAAAGCATCATGTGTATTATTTTATCCCTACTTGCCGAACGAATAAAATCTGAAAGAATTAAAGGCAAATTATTTTAATAGATTACAGGGTTGCAATGCATAGGTCATTGACATTTTTTCATAAATGATAACTTTATACTACAAGGTGGCATTTTTTGTTTCACTGATTTTTAGCGCTTTTGGGGTATGAAATAGTGTTCCGAAAATCATTTTTTCTAAAGAGGCGAGATTCGCTTTTTTATTGTCGAATTTGAGGTCCGGCTTAATGATAATTCCGGCTCAATTTTCAAAAGCATGTCTTGCAGCGTCATAGAGTCTTAAAATGTTTTCAAAAATGAAATATTCAGCGCAAGAAAGAGTTGAGCTGAGCGAAGAGATATTAAAGAAAATTCTTAGAAAAATTTCCAGCGGAAGGATATCCGAGTTGGCGAACGATATCGGTCTGCCGTACGATTTGGTATATAATCTGGTTCACGGAAGAATCAACTCTATTTCGACAAAAAATTATGGTTTAATTTTTGGCGAAGAACCGCCGTACAAGGCTGTAAAAAGGGTTGACAGCGCATATTTTAGAGAGATGGTCCAGTTGTGGATATACTTGAATACGGATGCATCAGAGGCGGAACTTTACAGGGAATTTTACCGAGATAAAAATTTTAAAAAGGTAGATTACAGAATTTTTAGTGAGGTTACTCAGACCGTTGAAAAAAAGCTGGAACAATACATGGAGCAGAAATTCATCGATGAGGGATTCAGTCGGTTAGATATAAGGGAAATGATAAAAGAATTTTTCTTGATTCAGAAGGAAGAAAGGGTCCCTTATGAGGATATAAAGCCGATTTTGAATTTTTTGGAAGATACCTTGGGAATTAATCCGACGCGCATATTAAATCAATGGTTTGTGCGCTATGAAGACGGCGAATTAAAAACCGTAACAAAAAAAGTATATGATGATGCACTGGAACTCAAAAAACGGACGGAGA
The DNA here is from genome assembly GCA_046484425.1 of Desulfobacterales bacterium. Classification (GTDB taxonomy): domain Bacteria; phylum Desulfobacterota; class Desulfobacteria; order Desulfobacterales; family UBA11574; genus UBA11574. The sequence goes on from JAWOIY010000202.1 coordinate 34,695, forward strand.
GTGCTCTGCGTTCAGGTTCAAGATATGAAGTTGAAAAGATTCGAGAAGAAACCTATGGCAAGAAAGAGGGGTTTACGCTCTTTTCAGAGATTGAAGAAGAATTAGAATTTTTAATAAAATTTGGCGAAATAAATCCCAGACATTATTTGGGAAGAAGTATCAGTCATTATAAAAAATCAAGACTAAAGAGAATCGCCTCATGGAGGGCATCTGAAATTAAAGATGCATGTAGCGAGGTTATCAATAAAAATAAAGCCCTTAACCTGAAACAGCTTCCAAAAATTCATCGGAGAATAAGGCTGAAAAAACTGCTGTCTGTTCTAAAGTTAAATTTAATTTCGAGGGTGATTAAAGATGACGATGACATTGAAAACCATATATTAAAACCCATATATTATGGCAAAAAAGAATACGATTCAAAAGTATATGGCGTAATAAGCCTGAACAAGGCAGCGTATTTTTTAGGGATGAGTAAAACCGCTTTCGATTTATTGGTTGCAGAGCATCTTGATATATTTAGAAAAATTGGTTCGTATAACAAAGAATGGTATCTGCCGTATCTTTATTTAAGAAAAATCAGAGAAAAAGACGGATTTGATTTAATAAAAGCAAAATATGAAGCATTGGCAAAAAATTATGGGAAATCCCACCGTCCGGTTTAGAAAACAGCTCACAGCATTCATGTTTCAACGGAAAAATCCCATCGACACATGGCATAGGCTATACAAATAATTACAACCCCCCAATAACCACGATATTGTTTAGGCCGAACTTCCAAGCATATCCATAAATTTTTGCCGCATTTTTTGGGTGACTTGCATACGGTCGTAGCCTTTACCCAAACGTTGTCCTAAAAGCCTGCCTGCATCTTCCGCAGCCTGCATCACTTCCGGCTGCTTGGTTACGTTAGGAACCATGTCCTGACTGATTTTAAAATTCTCACCATAGAGCATGTAGGGAACACCCACCTTGCAGGTTTCACCGTAACCACAAGAGAAACAGGAGGCCGCACCCTGTCCGGTTACCTTGGCTACGGTTTCGATAAAATTGTATACAAAAAACTTTTCGATCTCATCCGCCGGGAATTGGCCCGAGGTGCCGCCGACACCGACTGCAACTCCCAGTTTGCCCCAGAGGATGTCGCCTTCCTGATGCCGGAATTGAAACCAGCGTTCCAGGAAGGCATGGGTGGCGGCATTCAGGGTTGAATAGTAGTTGGGTGCTCCAATTACATAGGCATCGGCCTCAACGACTTTGTCACGAAGCAGCACCAAATCATCTTCTACTTTACATACATTGTCCTTTACACAACCGAGACATGCAATGCATCCGGATATTTTTTTACCTTTTAAAGAGATCAGCTCATAAGCATATCCGGTATTTTCAAGTATGGTTTGAACCAGTGTATATACTCCGGATTCCTTTTTCTTCCGCGTACTGCCGACTATTCCAAGTATTTTCATGACAATCTCCCATGAGTTAAATTTTGAAGGGGTTACTTAAAGTATGTCAGATACAAATTTAGCTGTCAATTCTGCAATAAAAAATACAGGAGTAATCAATTCAGGGATCGGGTTTTTTTTATTGGTAAAATCGCTGAACGGATAATGTTTTTTTCAAGCCGTGTAATCGCGCCTGAGGCGGGTAAACTTGCTTGAGGCGGACAAGCCTCATGGTTAAAGGATCGCAAAGAATGTCTGTTATTAACCGATACATTTTATCGCATTGACCATTACATTTTTCGACTTATATTTGTTACAGATTTAAAAAATACCAGAAATCCTCTAACTCGTTAAAGATGTGGGTTGGAAAGGAGATTGACATGAACTTAAAAGAATACTTTGAAAATACAAAGGGTATCGGAGTTATTTCTACGGCCGGCGGAGACGGTCGGGTGGACACGGCGATTTACGCAAGGCCCCATGTGATGGAAGACGGGTTGCTGGCATTCATCATGCGGGATCGGGTAACGTACACGAATATACAGGCCAATCCCCACGCCGCGTATCTGTTCAAAGAAGAAGGTTCCGGATATCAGGGGAAACGACTATACTTGACTAAAGTCAAAGAGGAAGAAGACACCGAGATCATTGAAAGCCTTCGCCGAAGAAGTTATCTGTCGGATAAGGACAGCGAGGAATCAAAATTTTTAGTCTATTTTAAAGTTGATAGAGAGCGTCCTTTGATCGGCGATTGAAGCATTGGACAAAATGGATCAAATGCAGCGGAGTGAAGTCTTCCCAGCCCTAAGGGGCGGGGCTTGCGGGGAGCAGGTCGGTCAATCGTTAAGGGCTTCAGCGTCGTCTTGGGCATAGAGACCTGCCTGAGATGGTTCATGCCCAGAAAGGAGGCGGGTTATTTCAGATTGATCGTTATAAGGAATTCCTTTACCCTGCCGATGGTTGAGATAAACATTTTTGAACCGGTCATGAAGGTGAAGACGTCGTCGACATTCCCGCAGGTCCTGGCAAATTCCGGGCCGATGACGATCGCAGGCTCAGGCGCATCGGGTTTTTGGGCCATGGCTTCCACATACATATCAAGACGGTCTCTTAGTACTTGAAAATAATCGATATCATGACCGATTATGAGCTCTGTCGTTGTAGACAGTTGCTGAGAAAATTCATAAACCGCCATCCAGAAAAGCTCTAAAAGTTGATCCTTATGAGGGCTGTTTCCCAGATAATATGATATGCTCCACCCCACACTGATAATCTTCAACAACTGAAGTTCGTATTCAACCGTGTCGCGCTTTATGTCCGCCTCTTTTGGAAGGTGTTCCATCAGCCATTTTATGTCTTCCCGGTCAATGGCGAAGTTGAACAGATTGTCTCGGGCGTTTTCAATTTCTGATTTCTTCTCTTCTGAATTCTCCATAATTCACCCAATCCGGCTATGGCATTTCCTTTCTCTAAACGTGTTTTGCATGGTAAATGGTCGCCATCTACTCAATAGAGATGATGATTTTTCTGTCCTTTTTGTGCTCATCGATTTCGGCCAGGATTCCCAATGGTTCTTCGGTTTTTGAAAGGTCAATGATTTGATCAAAGTCGATACCCAAATCATCGAGGACCTTTATGGCTTTGCGCGGCACCAACCTTGACGCCACTTTAATGACTGCAAGTGGAACCGTCATGGTTGTGTCCGGTTTCATATCACCGTTTTTAAAAATCCTGATTTTTAGCTTTAGCATGGATGCATTCCTTATTCACAAGTTTTATCCGCCTCACCGCCGGCGGCATCTTCGACCGGCGTGATCTTTCAGCCCTCCAGGTGACACAATAATAGGCACTTTGAATCCAATTTCAAGATACCTTATGGAGTGGCGAACATTTTGGCCCAAATTGCGGTGTATTTTATGTCGTAAATCAAGGTTTGACAAGAAAAAGCTATGTCAATGCCTAAGTTTGGAATTCGTTAATACCAAATTTCAATGATTCAAGGGAGCGTTATCACAGGCAGGTTTTTAAGCTGTTTCGTGAATATGAAAAGAAGGGTGTTGGATAAAAAATTGGCGGATTGGGATTATGGATTCGGTGTGTTGCGAAAGGATGAACATTCGGATTATGAAAAAAAGCTAACTTTCTTCCATTTAACTCCAGTTCGCGCCGCTATCTGAACTGCTTATAATTGAAATACCGCCGGCGGTATTTACACGAACCCCCAAATAGAGTCCACTTGGGTTGGTCAAATGGACCTCGCCCGTGTTGCTGGCTGACAACCCTCTATTGTTGAATCCGCAGGTATTGGCCGCAGTAATATTTACGTCATTTTCCAATGCAGCGTTGCTTTTTATTATGGTTTCGCCTGTGTCATATGACCCATTTGAGACCGAGTCGTCAAAAAATACAGTATAAGTCCCGGTTCCGGTATTAAATTCGATCCATACATCCTTGTTATCCTTTACCGCCCGAAATTTCGCAAGATTCATGTCATCGTATATCTGTCTCACCGATGTTTGAAGTCTATGCCTGGGCAACCAGGAAAAATAGCTGGGTACTGAAATGGCCGTCATTATACCGAGAATGCTAAGTGTAACAGTAACTTCAGTTAACGTGAACCCTTTTTTATTTATTCGTTTTTTCCAGAAACGAAACGATTTTTTCTTATTCATTCGTATCTCCCAAATACAAGGCGATCTGCGTTTTTCCGCCGTCAATCGGCGAAGTTGCATCAATCATTAAACCTTCCTTACCTTTAAAAAGAGCCAGAAATGCGGCGTCTTTAGGGGCATCCACATGAGATGGTTCAGATCCTCGTTCAATCCGAACCGACCATCCTCTATTGGTCATATAATTTTTATAATATTCCATGACCGTTATCCCAGGGTCCCCGGTTTCAAGTTGGGCATAACAACCACCCTTTAGCTTCATTATGTTCACTATTTTGGAATGTGGATAGCGGGATACCTTTCCATTAAAGTTGAATGGCATTCTATCCGTACATCCTGCCACAAAGCATAATGCCGTCGTCAATACGACGGATAGCACAAAAGTTTTGGATGTCATGAATAAACCCTGTGGATGAAATAGTGGGATATTTTCAAACGAAGGTATGCAAAAATCATGCAAGAAATGTTTATGGAGTAAATACGCAAGAATATAGATGAGTTAGCTTAGCAAATATATCTCAGGTCACCGGATTCCGACAATATTTGACAATTTCTATGCTGTTTTTCGGCAGTTTTTGCCTGCCATATTAATCCACAAACAAAGGTACAACATTAAATCGGCCGTCAACATCGACCGTCCTTATGGCATCATATTTTCCGAATCCCACAATATAACCATGTGCCACGGCAATATTTCCTGAAGTGATTTCACCTGAAAAGACGTTAATTATGCGGGCATTGGCCAATAGCAGGTCCACCGCTTTTTGACCACGGGCCGACCGAATAATGTCTTTTAGCGCCATGTTTTCACCTCTTTTGTTAGAGATAGATTGAGTATTCCAAAAATATCACCCCTTGAAATCCGCCTTTATAAACGATTTTAACCCGACATACCAGGATTCCGCAAGCCCAACCTGCAGCTTCAAAAAAATAACAATTATTTAAATTAAAGCATTATTTCTTGATATTTAAACCTATAAATCGTAATTAATCACTGAAACAAAACAGATAATATAATACCGGCAAAGGCCCATGAAAAATCGTGTAAACAGGTTTATAATCTTAACCGTCATCCTGTTGTTGAGCGCATCCTGTACCCCCTTTAAGCCCAAGCAAAGGCAATCGCCGGAAGGTGAATTGCCGCAAACTTTTTCGCTTTATGCCGCAGAATCCGAACCGACAGCACGCTGGTGGGAAGAATTTAATGATCCTGATCTCAATGCGCTTGTCACCGAAGCGCTCATCGATAACTTGACCTTGAAAGAGGCCTGGTCACGACTCGATCAAATCCGGGCCTTGGCTGTTCAGGCCGGTTCAGCACTGTATCCGGATTTAACGGGTACTGGCGGGGCTTATTATGCGCGACGGCGTTCGGACAACGGCTCCCGGAGAACCGTAACGAACGAAGACTACTATCTGGGAGTTGTCAGCAGTTATGAATTGGATCTCTGGGGACGTATTCGTTCCGGTCGGGAATCCGCTCTGCTGGAAGTGACCGCTACCAGGGAAGACTTGAATACGGCGGCGATGACCCTGGCGGCCGAGGTTGCCAATCACTGGGTGAATATTATATCTCAGAGGATGCAAAAACGGCTTTTGGAACATCAGCTCGAAACCAATCTGACATTTCTGGAACTGATAGAGCTGAGGTTTTACATGGCGATGGTATCGGTATTAGATGTTTATCAACAAAAGCAGGTTGTTGAAAACGTCAAAGCCGAAATTCCGCTGGTTGAGGTTCAGGAGCAGCTTTTGCTTCATGAGCTGGCACTTCTGTTGGGAAAACTGCCGCGAGCTTCTTTGAAGATCACCCGGAAAGATTTGCCGGAACCGGTCGAGATTCCGGCTACCGGGTTGCCGGCCGATCTTCTTTCAGCTCGGCCGGATCTGCGCGCGGCCGGTATGCGTCTGTGGGCTTCGGACTGGCAGGTGTCGGCCGCACGGGCAAACCGACTCCCGGCGATTAGTCTGACGGGTCAGGCTCAGTATGGCGAGGGGGATTTGGACGTGCTTTTTGACAATTGGCTGGTCAGTCTGGCGGGAAATCTGGCTGCACCAATTTTTGACGGAAAACAACGGGCTGCCGAAGTGGACCGAACGCTGGCGGTCGTTGATGAAAATTTAGCAGCTTACAGGCAAACTGTTTTAACTGCCGTCAAAGAAGTTGAAGATGCGCTGGTGAATGAGGCCAAGCAGTGGGAACACGTAAAGGCCCTCGAAAATGTGGTGATTACGGCTCGCAGGGCGTTAGAAGAGGCAACGGTCCGCTATCGTAACGGGCTTAACGACTATTTGCCGGTGCTGACCCAGTTGTTACTGGTCCAGGAACTCGAAAGGAATTTAATTCGGCAGAAGGCAAATCTGTTGGGTTTTCGAATCAGCCTCTATCGCGCCTTGGGCGGAACCTGGACGGAATCGTTGACCCCTTAAGTCTATAATCGGACAGGAATGAAAATAGTGGATGATAAGCAAAACAATATGTCGTCGGAAAAACAACCCAGGCCTCCCGGAACCCCGCGGCCCATTGTCAGGATTATCCTATCACTCATTATACTCGGTGCCGGTATAGGGGCGGCATCTTATCTAAAAAGCAGTGCGCCCCGAACCCAGAAGCGGCCGCCGACCCAGTTGAGTCCGACGGTTCAGGTTCAAACGGTAAAACCTTCCAGCTATCCGGTTGTCGTAACGGCCATGGGGACTGTAATTCCCGCCCGTGAGGTGGTGCTGAAATCCCGTGTGTCCGGAGAAGTCGTAGAGATCCATCCCGAATTTACGGAAGGCGGGTTTTTAAAAAAAGACATGAAAATACTCCGGATTGATCCCGCTGACTACGAGCTGGCCTTAGAGCGTGCGCGGAGTGGGGTGACCGATGCCGAGTATGCCCTGAAACTGGAACTGGGCCATCAGGAGGTGGCCAAGCGCGAGTGGGAACTGTTAAACACGGCTAAACGGGCGCCGGATGTGGAGAAGGAACTGGCGCTTCGCAAACCTCATCTGGATAAAGCCAGAGCAGATCTGGCGGCGGCCGAGGCCGACCTTAAAAAGTCAATGCTCGATTTTGATCGAACCCAAATCATATCTCCGTTTAATACCATGGTTCGCTCGAAAGCAGTGGATTTGGGATCCCAGGTAACGCCCCAGGATTCGCTGGCCGAACTGGTGGGAACCGATGCTTACAGAATCCAGACGTCCATACCGGTCGATCGTCTCGAATGGATTGATGTTCCGGTTCAAGCCGGTGACCGCGGTTCCAAAGCCCGGGTCATTTATGGCAAGGGTGATGAATGTAGCGGCACAGTTGTCCGGTTGATAGGGGATCTGGATACCGAAGGGCGCATGGCCCGTATCCTGGTGGAGGTAGCGGACCCGCTCGGTTTGAAATCTTCCAATCGGGATCGTGCGCCGCTATTAATCGGAGAGTACGTCCGGGTAGAAATTCAAGGCCGCAAACTTGACAGCGTATTCCAAATTCCGCGTACGGCCCTGAGAGACAATTCAGATATCTGGATCGCAGGTGAAAACCAAACATTGGAAATTCGAAAAGTACATCCGATCTGGCGTGACGCAGACGTTGTCCTGCTGAAAGACGGCCTGAAATCCGGAGAACGATTGATCATTTCTGATTTGCCTGCACCGGTACAAGGAATGCCGGTGCGTGTCGATACGATGAAATCTGAAACAAAGAGGGACCAACCTGTGAGGGAAAACGCAGCAAAGGACAAGACCTCTTGATATGAACAGCCTGATGCATGATGATTCTGAAAAAAAAGGAGTGATCGCCTGGATGGCCGGTCATTCCGTGACAGCCAATCTCCTCATGCTGGTGCTCCTGGTGGGAGGATTTTTTTTTGGCTACCGCATCAAAAAGGAAGTATTTCCTTACTTTGAACTGGATCAGGTCCAAATCACCGTTCCCTATCCCGGTGCCAGCCCTCAGGAAGTGGAAAGGGGTATCATTTTGGCCATAGAGGAAGCCGTACAGGGACTGGAAGGTGTCGATGAAGTCCGGGCATCAGCCAGAGAAGGGGTTGGAACGGTTACCGTGGAGATGATAGAAGGCGAAAATCTGCAAAGGCTGGGCCAGGACATCCAGAATGAGGTGGATCGGATTACATCTTTTCCCGAAGAAGCTGAAGAGCCCCAGGTTGTGATTGTTTCCAGAAAACGTTATGTTGTTTCATTGGCCCTTTACGGCGATCAGAGCGAGGCGGTTTTGCGTGAATATGCGGAATATTTGCGGGACCGACTGTTGCAGGATCCGAATATCACCCAGGTGGAATTGGTAGGCGTTCGAAACTATGAGATCAGCGTTGAAATCTCACAAAAGGCGCTTCGGACCTATAATCTTACCCTCGAGGAGGTCGCCCAACGGATCTCCAGGACTTCCATCGAGCTTCCCGGCGGCGCCGTAAAAACCCCCGGGGGCGACATCCTTGTCCGCGTGAAGGAGCGCAAGGATTACGGTCATGAATTCGGTAAGATTCCAATTATTACGGCCAACGACGGTACCCAGGTTCTGCTTGAAGATATCGCCGATATTAAGGACGGATTCGAAGAAACGGACAATGCCGCCACATACAACGGCAAGCCCACCGTGATGATCGACGTCTACCGGGTCGGTGATCAAACCCCGGTTTCGGTTTCCAATGCCGCGAAACAGGTGGTAGAGGCGGTAAACCAGGAACTGCCCCCCGGTCTTTCGGTTGTTCTTCGCAATGACCGGTCGGATATATATCGGCAGCGAATGGGGTTGCTGGTCAAAAACGGTTGTATGGGACTGGTGCTGGTGTTTGTATTGCTGGCATTGTTTCTGGAGATCCGGCTGGCTTTCTGGGTGGCACTCGGTATTCCCATTTCTTTCCTGGGTTCCCTTTTGGTTTTGCCGGCCATGGGTGTCAGCATCAACATGGTTTCCATGTTTGCGTTTATCGTCACGCTCGGTATCGTGGTGGACGATGCCATCGTGGTTGGGGAAAACGTCTATCATCACCACCAGCGCGGTATGCCCTGGTTCAACGCCGCAGTCTCCGGGACTCGAGAAATCGCCATGCCGGTGACGTTCAGCGTACTGACCAACATGATTGCTTTTGCACCTTTGTTTTTCGTTCCCGGAATCCTGGGAAAGGTTTTCAGGCAAATTCCGGTGGTCGTGATCATTGTGTTTGCGATTTCGCTGATCGAATGCTTTTTGATACTTCCTGCACATGTCGCCCATCAGAAAGCGTTGCGTCAAGGGTTTTTCGGCTGGATGCATGCCTGGCAGCAAAGATTCAGCAACGCATTTGTCCGATTTGTTAACCGGAGATACGGAACATTCTTGGGATTGGCCCTGCGCTGGCGATATGTGACGACATCTTTGGGGATTGCTGTTTTGATGATTTCGGTCGGGTATGTGAAAAGCGGTCGTTTGGGATTTGAGCTTTTTCCCAAGGTCGAATCCGATTATGCGTTGGTAACGGCCACTTTGCCGTTCGGGACCGCCTTTCAAAAAACCGAAAAGGTACAGCAGATCCTGGTCAAAGCGGCCCAGGAGGTTGTTGCTGAAAATGGCGGAAAAACACTCATGGAAGGAATTTTCGCCAATATCGATGATAACACGGCCGAGGTCCGTATCTACTTGACGCCGCCGGACAAACGTCCGGTGTCAACGGCACAACTAACGGAACGCTGGCGGGAACGGGTGGGGGTTATACCTGGATTGGAATCGATTCTATTTGAATCCGATGCCGGTGGTCCGGGCCGCGGAGCGGCAATGTCAGTAGAACTCAGTCACAAGGATATCGGACTGTTGGAAAAAGCCGCGGCCGACGTTGCCGAGGCTTTAAGTTTTTATCCGAATGTAAAGGATATCGATGACGGTTTCGCGCCCGGAAAACAACAGATCGATTTTCAGATCAAGCCGGAGGCCCGCAGCCTTGGATTAAGGTCAAGGGAAGTGGCCAGACAGGTTCGCCATGCCTACTATGGTGCCGAGGCCCTTCGGCAGCAGCGGGGGCGAAATGAAATCAAGGTCATGGTCAGGCTCCCCAAGGGCGAACGGATTTCCGAGTACAATCTTGAAGAGATGATATTGCGGACGCCTGCCGGAAATGAGATTCCCTTGAGATCCGCCGTGACCATAAACCGGGGGCGGGCCTATACCGATATCAATCGCCGGGACGGCCGCCGGATCGTGACGGTAGAAGCCGACGTTCATCCCAGAAGCAAGGCGGGTCAGGTGCTGGAATCGCTGACGTCTGAAACCCTGCTGGCATTGCAGGAAAAATATCCCGGTCTGACCTATAGCTTTGAGGGCCGGCAGGCCGACCGTCGAGAAAGCGTAGATAGCCTGATGCGAGGACTTATGGTGGCCCTTATGATCATTTTTGCCATGCTGGCCGTTCCACTGAACAGTTATATCCAGCCCATTATCATTATGGCTGCCATTCCCTTCGGCATCATAGGGGCGGTGATCGGACACCTGATCATGGGCTACAGCCTGAGTGTGCTCAGCATGTTCGGCGTGGTTGCGCTTTCCGGGGTTGTGGTCAATGATTCACTGGTGCTGATTGATTTTGCCAACCGTAAGGAGCGTGCCGGAATGGGCCGGCGCGACGCGGTTCATCAGGCCGGCATTCACCGTTTTCGGCCGATCATTTTGACGACCCTGACCACTTTCGGCGGCCTGTCACCGATGATATTCGAAACATCCCGCCAGGCCCGGTTTTTGATTCCAATGGCGCTTTCTCTGGGATTCGGCATTCTGTTTGCGACCATGATCACGCTGGTTCTGGTTCCGTCCTTTTATCTTATTATTGAAGATATCCGCCAATTATTTAGAATGAGAACTTTGTCCGGTATCAAGTTGCGGAAAGAAGATTGACCGAAGATTTCAAATGTTTCGGGTGAAAGGGGGACATGATGATAAAAAAGTCTGTGTTGATGGTGTTAACGGTATCATTCTTTTTCTTTTCGGCATCATTCCTGACATCAGGAACAGCTTTGGGGGCTGATAAGACATATACCTTTGGATTGCTCTTCGGTGTGTCCACTATTTTGGGGTAGACCCAGTTCTGAACTGGGCCGAAAGTAATGCCAGAATGAAATCCATATTGGCGTTTCTATCCGGCTCCGTTCCGACCGCCCTGGGTAAGCCCTACCGTCCGGACTGATTTGACAATGTTTTTAGGGTGTACTATGGATAAATGCATTTATTTATATCAATATCATAAGGATATTCAGGCAAAAAGGCGGAGCTAAAATTATGGTAAAGGTAGGAATAATCGGAGGTTCCGGGCTGGATGATCCGGAAATACTCAAGCGTCCGAAAATCATGCATGTAGATACACCTTACGGAAACCCGTCTTCAGCATTGTCTGTGGGGAAGATTAACGACGTTGATGTTGTCGTTATCGCAAGGCATGGAAAAAAACACACGTTGAGTCCGACCCAGGTCAACTACCGGGCAAATATTTATGCCCTGAAAGACCAGGGCGTAACGCATATTCTTGCGACAACGGCTTGCGGCAGCCTTAAAGAAGAGATAGACAGAGGTCACTTTGTGATTGTTGATCAGTTCATTGATTTTACGAAACACCGAAAAATAACATTTCACGATTCTTTTGAAAATGGAGCCGTTCATACGCCCATGGCCGAACCGTTTGACCTCGAGTTGCGAAGAACGCTTTATAAAGCAGCAGAAGAACTGGGGTATCAAGCCCATTTTGGCGGAACGCTGATAACCATCGAGGGGCCGAGATTTTCAACCAAAGCAGAGTCAAAAATGTTTAAGATGTGGGGAGGTGATGTTATCAACATGTCTATTGCTCCTGAGGCGATCCTGGCCAATGAAGCCGAGATACCGTATGCGGTTGTGGCCATGTCTACCGATTACGACTGCTGGAAGGAAGATGAAGTACCGGTTTCATGGGAAGAAATTCTGGAGGTGTTCCACCAGAATGCCGATCGTGTTAAAAAGCTTCTGGTAAATGCAGTTTCAAATATTAAGCTGGGAAGTTGATATGAATCTTAAAGAAAAAATCAGAACCGTGCCGCACTGGCCCATTGAAGGTGTGATGTTCAGGGATATAACAACGCTCTTACAGGATCCCGAAGCGTTTAGAGAAGCATGTGACATGCTTTATAACCGTTACAAGGATATGAAGGTTGATAAAGTCGTTGCCATTGATGCAAGGGGGTTTATCTTCGGTGCGGTGCTGGCCTACAAGCTTAATGTAGGATTCGTCCCTGTGAGAAAAGCTGGGAAGTTGCCCTATAAGACCATCAGCGAGTCGTATTCCCTTGAATACGGGAAGAATGTTGTAGAGATGCATGTAGATGCAATTCAAAAGGGCGAAAGGGTTTTGGTGGTGGATGATCTGATCGCAACGGGCGGTACGATATCCGCAGCAATACGTCTGGTCGAGAAACTGGAGGGCGAAATCGTTGAGTGCGTATTTATCGTGGAATTGCCTGACCTTAAAGGTAAGGATAAGATAAAAAAATATAAAGCATATACTTTAACCGAATTTGAAGGGGAATAATAAATATCACTGTTGAATAAGGATACCTTCCGGACACCTGCATATGCCGGACGCTATATATCCGCTGATCGATTTCCGGCTCGATGGAGAATCTATAACTCCAATTTCGTATGAATTCTCCTTGACATAGAAGCCCGTTTCGTTAAACTGAAAAATGAAAGAGATGCAACAATAACTATTTCATATGTAAATTTTGAGATAATTGAGAGAAAATATGGATCGAAAAGATGAAAAAAAAGATGAATTGAAGAACGGAATCAGCAAAGCTGAAATTCAGGATTATGTATTTTACTGTAATTCCGAGATTTCAATTGATGAAGCTGAACCGATATCTTTTCGTAACAATTATGAGGATTGTTTAATTGGAAAAAGAAACATTTTTTAAATATTGGGATGTAATTTTTTTGCCGAAGATATTAGAGCTGAATAAGAAAACTTCTAATACCGTATTCTTGCAAGATGAAAAAGTAGAATTAATCTGGAAAGAATTCGTAAAACTGCACCATTCATTTCTGATAACAGTAAAAAACCCCGTTGAACAAAAAGACAGACATAAAATCGCTTCTCTTTTTGTGTTCGCCTTGCTCAAAACTGAACCCTTATTTTATCCTAAAGGCTCCGAAGATCCTTTCGTATTTCTTGCCAATGAAATTCTTGCCTTTCATGGCGCACTGGGAATTATTCGATCTATTGGAATAAAATGTGCGCATGAGGAAAGGGATTCTGTTGCTGAAAAAATATTGACAAAGAATTTTATTTTTCCGCCTTGTCCACCCCCCCATGAAGATTATCCGTTTCATATTTACAAATCGCTACATTATTCGAAAGTCAACAATACCTTTGACATCTTTTTGTTCGCCCATCTTTTATTTCTGATTGAATCCTATACGATATCGGAAGGTAAATCCCGGATAATGGAAAGAATGCACGGTTAAAATATAATCAGGGCTTAAGAGTGGAAATTGAGGCTATTTCAGCCAAGGCTTCGGTAAGGTCAATCAAGTCGCTGGGAGAATGACCCCGCTATTACAGTTTGGTCCTGTCACAGACAAAATCAAAAAAACAGGCTTCCCCGGGGTTTATCCGGCCAGTCCATCAAACCTCGGCTTATTTGGGAAGCAAGCTTAAATCCCAGCATTTTATAAATGAGTTTGGCAACGGCAAAGGGTGAATTTCGGTCGTTCTCGGTATAAGATAGCTCTACAACATCAAAACCGACGACATTTTTCCGCATAAAGATTTTTTTTAACAGGCTCAACGCTTCATCCCATAAAAATCCGCCCGGCTCCGGTGTTCCGGTGCTGCTGATAACGCTCCAATCAAAAACATCCACGTCCACAGTTATAAACACAGGATCAGGAAGACATTCAACGGCGCCATCCACATCAAAATCTCCGTTTCGATAGTCCGACATCGTGCATACCATCAAGTTTTCACTCCGTATCCGGTCGGCTTCTTCCGAAGACATGCTGCGAATGCCGATCTGAAGCGTATCGCCGGTAATTTCACGTATGCGAGACATTACACACGCATGGTTGAACGGACTTCCGTTGTAAGTATCTCTCAAATCTGAGTGGGCATCCAGTTGGATGACCGAAAGCCGGCCGTATCTGTCATGCAAGGCTTTAAAGTATCCGCTGGTGACGGAATGATCCCCCCCTACCAAGACAACGAACTTGTCCTGTTGAATTAAAGCCGTCGAACTTTGATAAATTGCCTCTTGCAGGGCTTCGGGATCCGATGAGATATTCGGCGGAATGACCGTTACGATTCCCATGCGAAAGGGCTCGGCCATCAATATTTCATCATACAGCTCCAGATGTTGCGAAGCCGTGATTATGGCTTCAGGCCCCTTTGCAGTACCCTTAAACCATGTTGTGCCGGCATCGTAGGGAACAGGGAGAATCGCGACCGCAGCGGTTTTAAAATCAGAAAATTCGGCATCCGGATCGAGAAATTGTTTGGGATTCAATTTCATCGGGCATTTTCCAGATTTTCTGCGTAAACCGGTATATGAGAGATAATGTTTCGGGAGGATCTTTTATTGCAATTTTCCAGGGCATACGTTGCCAGAATGGGAAAAATAACGCTATATTCACCCCATATTTGAACCAGCTTCCGATCGTCCGCAGAGCGGTATTTGCCCCAAGTCACGGATTCGCTGAATGTACAGCCGGACAAACTTCCCTCTTTTTCAATCGCTGTACCAATTTGGATCCCGCGTTCCGCCCCTACAAATTCAATTTTGAGAATTTGACTGATGGTTGGGCTGGTTTGCTGGATGAAATTTTTGGGTCCGCCGCCGCCAAGTACGATAAAACCGGTTTGACCGGATGAAAAAACAATAGACGACGAGTCAAATATATCTTTTTGGGCGGATAGGGATATCGGGAATCCTTTTCTGTCGGTCAGTATAAGATTCATAGCGATTGAATGATTGGTCAGTGAATCCCAGAAGATGGGTACTCCCTTTTCGGCTGCTTTGGCGACAAAACTTCGCTCAGGATATTTACTGTTTTCTAAGACCCAGTTTCCCAGAGCGAAATTGAATTCCCAGCTTGAAAGTGGTTTGTCGGCTAAATGTCGGCTATGGCTGTCTCTGATAAAATTGCGTATGATCTCATCCTGGGCTTCAAGGGTATCTTTGTCGCGAATAGCGATATCATATATCCGAACATCACCCCGGCTTCTTAGAATGTCATCGTTATGGTTGGGAGATATTGCTTTAACCGGAAGATCGAAGGCAAAATGCAAATCATGATATACCTGTGCGCCGGTTGAACATATCGCATCGATGAAGCCGGCTTCCAAAAGAGAAATCACCATTCCGCCCATACCACCGGCAATACCGGCACCGGCGATACCCAGCCAGATCGCGTCATTTTCATCAATCATGCGTCTATATAAACGGGCGCCATGATAAACATTTCTGGCTTCAAAGCATGTCTGCCCGAGAGAGTTGACCAGGTCGGTGATGCTCATGCCCTTAGAAAGTAATGGCGGAATAATATCAGGGGCGTCTTTAAACAAAGATTGCGGAGGTGACATGAATCTCCTCAGTTCATTGGTGAATGTGCTTTTGTTTTGATATTTGCATGGCCGGTTCTTGTAAACGGCATCAGTCCAGCATCATTACGGCACAGGCAATGACCGTCGTCCAAAGGCTGTCTTTATGCCCTTTTGCCGATTGGGCAATACTGCGGGAAACAAACAGCCGGGGACCGACTTTGTATACCTGTTTGCGTTCATCCCAAGCCACATCCGGGTCCAGCTCGATCCCCAATGTTGAAGCCAGCATGGTTGCAGCCAAATCTTCGGCATAATCGGCTGATTTCTTCATTGTCTCGCCAAAAGCATGATGTTCGCTAATGTATCCGTACTGCTTGCTGTTTTTTGGACGCGCCAGTCCGATTGCCGCTGAAACCAACCGATTGGGCTCATTGGTGCTTTCACGAGCCAAAACCACGAAGGTAATTTGGCCGGGATTCAGTTGTTTTATGCCGACGTCTTTTGAAATAATCTTACAATCCGGAGGGAGAATGCTGGAAACGTAAACAAGATTGCATTTTTCGATTTCGGCGTTTCGGAGTGCCAGCTCAAAACTTTGCAGTTTGTTGCGATGATAGCCGACACCTTTGGTAAAAAACATTCGCTTTGGGGTTAATTTGTTCAATTTTTCAATCTCCACTCTAAAAGATTTAAAGTGAGTAAAAAATATTTTTCGTCAGAACTGCTTATATATAGGGGACTTTCCCCGTGACCGGATCTCCTAAGATGGCCCAATAGGCCAGGCGCCTGCTCCAAGATTTAAATTGCCTGTTTTCCGGCCGACGTCATGCAAAGTACCTGTGGAAATATATCGTCGTACCTTCCGATCGAGAGACCTTTAAACGTATTCCGGGTTTCGTATTAGACGATGCAATTTCAAGAATAGATTACCGAGGCGTAATAGGAAGTTTTGGGGCAGTTGTCAATATGTTAATAATTTTTTCAAATTTTTATCGTTTGACGAACTCGTAAAAAGTCTTTTGTGAGCGACATTTGAGCATTTGGGGAATCAGCGTTTCAAGCGGTGAAGCGTTAAAAATTTCAAGCTGTTTGAGGCGCTTGCGCCGAGTTCTTGAAATTTAGCGTTACCGATAGAAACGCCCCCAAATGGTCACGGAGCGAGCAAAATCAACTTTTTATGAGACCATCATCATTTGGAACCTTTTAAAACCGGTAATAAACCAAGCCGCTGAACGTAAAGTTTTAAGACCTTATAATGTTGTTGTTTCTATGGAAAAACATTTTTTCGAAAATCATACGGTCTAAAAATGGAATCGGTTCTGTCTTGCAAGATGGGTCCGGAGGGTTAACGATGTGGCATTTTGTCAGCTTTTGCAGAATATAATCCGGAATGCTCCCCAATTGGACATATCTTTCTTTTATCTCGGTATCCAAGTCCACAAAATTTTTGATTTTTTGCCTACAGTTTTCGGAACCGCAAGCGCAATCCATTTCCCACCAGAAGTTGTCCATTGTGGTTGAATAGTCAAAGGTTATTTCACTTCCCGGAGATATCGGGGTTATGGCAATAAGACTGGTGGTCCTTGAAGAAATAATCACACCACAATTGGGGTCACACGAATGATTTACAAAATCATCCAAGTCATCCGAGGGGCCAAGGAATATTTCAGGTCCGATTTGAAGATAGTAATCGTTTTCTGCACAATATGGGAAGGGAAGTTTATCTGCATGTATAACAGGTCCATTAAATTGCAGAATCAGTTCTCCGGCATTTATTTTATTTACAGCGAATACACCTTTTCCATGTACACAATTTTTGAGTTTCAGCTTCAGCATAATACCGTCCCGATTCTGTGTTCAGGGATTTCCTTATAATATGGTAAAACCAAAATTCAGGGGGATCAGTTGAACAGAATGTTCACGAAGCATCCATTGTCATCAAAGCTGGTTTTGAGGTGCAATAATCCTGCCAATCAATCCCTTATTTTATTGCTTGCATTGAGAAATTTCGATCACTCAACGGACGAGATGTTACCGATCCTGCCAAATCGCGAACAAAGGATTTTTAAATATAATGTTGCACGGAAAGCCGAACGGTTATTGACCCGTAATATTCTGAATATTTGGTTCCGATTTCTTGTGTAAACAGAACCTGGAATTCTTATTTCAGGCAATTTCCAAAATCAAGGAGTTTGTAATCAATACACCGGCAACATTTGATGGTTTGTTATGCCTACAGCGCATTATAGGCGTTACTAAAACTCAATCGAGCGATACCTGAGTCAAAAGCATATAAGGGGGTATCAAAGATAACTTGACAGCTTTAATACATAGTTTTATCATCGAATCATCTCGTTAGGGGTGTTGGTATCATCTGAGAGTCCGGGAAAGGACAACCCTTAGCCACCTGATCAGGGTAATGCCTGCGAAGGGAAACGAACCTGGGATTTGAGCGTTATTGTAAACACCGTTTCTCTATTCGGGGGAACGGTGTTTTTTTTGAAATCCCATAACATGGTAAAAAAGACTCAAGCAATGGAGAAAAAAATGACACAAATTGAAGCGGCCCGAAGCAATCGGGTTACGGATGCCATGCATCAGGTTGCCCAAAAAGAGGGTCTCACCGCTGAAACCGTTCGCGAAAAAGTTGCCGCCGGCGTGGTGGTGATTCCCAAAAACCGCAACCGAAATGGTCAGGCGTGCGGCATCGGCCAGGGTTTGAAAACCAAGGTGAATGCCAACATCGGCACTTCACCGAGCCATTGTGACCTTAAGGAAGAACTTGCGAAACTTGATACCGCTGTTGCAGCCGGTGCGGACGCGGTGATGGATCTTTCCACCGGCGGAAACCTCGACAACATTTTGCAGACCATATTGAACCATTCACCGGTTATGGTGGGTACGGTTCCGATCTATAAAGTCGTGAGCAAGTTGATGGCTGAAAACAAAGCGCTTGCGGAGATGACCGCAGACGACATTATGGAGGAAATCGAGAGGCAGGCCGTGGCAGGGGTCGATTTTATAACCGTACATTGCGGCATCACTCGACAAAGCTTAAGCGTTCTTAAAGGGTGCGACCGGATCATGGGAATGGTATCTCGGGGCGGCACCTTTATGGCAGAATGGATCATTGTCCATAAAGAGGAAAACCCATTGTACGCCCAATACGATCGTCTGTTGGAAATCTGCCGGCAACACGATGTGACGCTTTCTCTGGGAGACGGTCTGCGTCCGGGGGCAATCCATGATGCCGAAGATCGAGCCCAGATTTCAGAAATGTTAATTCTGGGCGAGCTCGCGCGCCGGGCCCGCAATGCCGGAGTTCAGGTGATGATCGAAGGCCCGGGCCACGTTCCTTTGAGATACATTGCCGGGGATGTGCAATTGCAAAAGCGCCTTTGCGACAACGCTCCGTATTATGTTCTGGGTCCTTTACCTACCGACATCGCTCCGGGCTACGATCATCTGGTGGGCGCTATCGGAGGAGCTATAGCCGCTGCCAGCGGTGCCGATTTCTTATGTTATCTGACACCTGCCGAACACCTGCATCTCCCGACGATCCAGGATGTTCATGACGGTGTCATGGCCACCCGGATTGCGGCTCATATCGGTGATCTGGAAAAGAGGCTGCCGGGAGCCGAAAATTGGGATCGAACCATGTCCCTGGCCCGACGCAAATTCGATTGGGAAGCCATGTACAGCCAGGCCATTGATCCGCAACTGGCCCGGAGGCGCCGCATGCAGAGCGAAGACCATGATCGGGATGTCTGCACCATGTGCGGAGACCTGTGCGCCATTAAGACCTTCGATCGCATCACCCTTTAGCGGTTTCGAAAATGCCGGTGGGTCGATGGCCGAATTTCCGTTCTCCGGGTTCGTAAGAAAAAATTCGGGTTTCTGAAAATCTACATTTGGGATCAAACCATGGTGTCCAATATTAATATTCGATTGCCGGGAATTTGATGTTGCAGGGAAGGAGCATCGCCAGGTGTTTTCAAAAAAGCTCAAGTCATTAATTTGGATGTAATCCCGTGAATCTTGCAATATTGCATTTATGCAAACTTTATGCTGCAATCATGCAACAGCAAGGCGCCTTCCGCCGATCCTCCGATTGCAATTCTTTTTTCAAATTATACTTTTAATACAATAGGTTATTCATATCTATCCCTCTTTCTCCGGCATGGCATGGTTCATGCTATCTATATAAACTATCGACGCTGTCGGGGTATTCACCTGTTTCTGTCAGAATTTCTCCGAGTCAAAACATCTGAACACAGCGAGTTGGCAGTTAAATGATTATGCTGCGTTACGGGAAGCAAGTCGCGGTAGGGGAATAGGCCGTTGCCTAAGTAGAGGCGGCCGGAGGTGCTTATCTATTGGGTAAGGTAGGACCAGATTTTATATGCCCGTTTTTTAAATAGAGGAGGTTAATCATGGGAGTTGGATGGTTATATAAAGATAAGGCTTTATGCGATAAATGCTATGAGGAAGAGACCGATTTCGAGATCTTTGAAGGAAAAGAGAACGAAATCCCCCCAAAAGAAAAGGTGTTTAAAAAAGAGTGCGATAAGTGCCACATAGAACTTGAAGTTGAAGAAGAGTTCTAAAAAAAACCGCTCTTTCACCGTTTGAACACACCGTTCAAGGTGAGAAGAACCGTTGGAGTGAAGGCCAATCCATTCCGGGAAAGCGGAAAAGTATAAGGGAATAAAATTAAATTTTGATTCCATGACTGTTACCCGATTGATTTGGAGGCAACTCATGAGCCTTGCAACATTGCATTTGTGCAAGCCTTTTGCAACAATCATGCAACAGCAAGGCGCTCTCCAAATCTTCCAATAGGGGTTCATTTTCCAAAATAATCTTTTAATACAAGTAGTTATTTATATCCATTCATTTTCTTCCGGTATGGCATGAATCCTGCTAAGAGAACTATCAATGCAGTCAGGGTATCCACCTGCTTCTCCTTATCGGGTGTCGCAGGGTTGAAGAACAATATCATGGACAGTGTAATCTATGGGCTGATCACTTCGCTGGTTGAAGGTGTTATATCATGAGGGTGGCAATTTCAGTCTGGGAAGACAGGATTTCGCCGGTATTGGATACGGCATCTAAATTACTGGTCGTTGAAAACAAGGCTCAAAAGGAATCTTCCCACTACGAGGTCTATCTGTTGAAGCATAACATATTTAAGCGGTGCCGTTTTATAGGGAGTCTTAATATAGACGTTCTGATTTGCGGGGCCGTATCCCGCCAATTTTCAGATATGCACAAGGCTTCGGGTATTGAAGTTATATCCGGGATATCCGGTCCGGCAGAAGAGGTTTTAGATGCTTATCTGCACGGGGATTTGCATCATTCCGGATTTTTCTTGCCGGGAAGCAAGACCAATCATTTTGACCAGGATAACCAACCTTAGAGAGTTAGAAACTTTTAAATAACAACCACAATAGAAGGAGGGAGATATGGCGGTTGAAAAAAAAGAAAGCTCGGAAAAAACGAAAAAACTGGCTGACCCGGTGGCGTCTTCCATAGATGAGGCGACGCAGGAAATGATCCTTCGGGCTCAGGAACTGGGTGTTGACACGGTATTTGACCGGGCGGCGGCCATGAAGCCGTGCAATATCGGGATACAGGGGACCTGCTGTAAAAACTGCGCCATGGGCCCGTGCCGTCTCCCCCTTCCTAAATCGGGGATTGAAGGCGAAGACACCAGGAAAGGGTTGTGCGGCGCTACGGCCAACACCATTGCCGCGCGTAACTTTATTCGGATGGTCGCCGGCGGTGCCGCAGCCCATTCGGATCACGGACGGTGTGTGGCCGAAGTGTTCATGTCCGCAGCCAGAAAGGAATCTGATGCCTACAAAATAAAAGATGTTGACAAACTCTTGCAGATCGCTCCCTACCTGGGTGTTGAAACCACGGTTGAGGTTGACGGTAAAAAGGTTGACCGGGATCTTGATGAGATCGCTCTCGAGGTGGCTGAAAAGGCGTTAAATGAGTGGGGCAAACCCGTTGGTGAACTTCTTTACATGAAGCGGGCGCCTCAGCCTCTCTATGAGAAATGGAAGAAAAACGGCGTTCTTCCCAGAAATATCGATAGAGAAATTGTTGAAATCATGCATCGCACCCATATGGGTGTTGA
>JAWOIY010000204.1:0-12837 GCA_046484425.1 Desulfobacterales bacterium
ATCACCGGAAAACTCCTTAAATACCTTGTTCCAGGATACAAGGAAGGGCACGGACTTGATATCTTCATCCACATTGTGAAACTGTCCGTTGAGGTGGAAGTTTCTGCCATAACCCGCACTAAATGACCATTCGGTCATGCCTTTTTTAAATGGACCGCCGGCGTAAGCCTGCAAGGCCCAAAACATACCCATAAAGAATCCTATTGTCAGAATTGCCTTTTTCATCCTGTATTCTCTGGGTTACGGTGAAAAAAATAAATCTTGATATCAGAGGCGGGAATAATTGTCAAAAGCCAACTTGATCCCTGCGAACAAAGTTTGACATAATTTCAAAAACTGTGAATAAAATTAAATTCCAATTTAAGGTTTTTATAAAAAAAATCGATAAAATATATGGTGGTGTGGATTGTTGGCTTATTTGATCGTAAGAATCTATTCTGATCAAGACTCGTCATTGTGAGGTAAAATGATACGAAAACTGATTATAATGATAGCTATAGCCATTTCAGCAGCAGTAATAGCCGATTATTATGGGATAATAACGCTCCCTTCTCTTGAAAAACCAGCAGTCTTGGACAACAGAGATCAAATGCTGCATAAGACACAAAATTCAATAAATAATGAATGATTTCATTAACCACTTATATTTAATGGAAAATTATCGGTTTGAACAAGACTATAAAATTGTTCAAGGGCAGGTATGCTGCGAAGCAGGTAACCATGCCTATTCCCATACCGTGTCATTTAAGCGGATAGGTCCGTTCCTGGTAGCTACCATCGCCTGTTTTTTGCATAAAATGGTCTCGGATTTCTATTCTTTCGCCAACTGCGCAAATGCGGCTTTGGCGCCCTCCTGGAGTTCCTGCGGTGTCAGATCCTTTATGTGATTTGCAGAATTCGGTCAATCTTTTTCATTTTAAGCAATGCTTTCATCACCCTTTGTGATTTTTCAGGGTCGGAATCATTGAGCAACTTATCCAAAACAGTGGGAACGATTTACCATGTCACACCATATTTGTCCTTAAGCCAACCGCATTCTATCTCATTTCCGCCTTCAGAGAGCTTCTCCCACAATTCATCTACTTCTTTTTGCGTCTCGCAGTTCACCAAAAACGATATGGCTTCGGTGAATTTGAAGTCAGGCCCGCCGTTCAGTGCTATAAATTCCTGCCCGTCGAGCTGGAATGTAACGGTCATAACAGATCCCTTTTAACTATTTGGATTCGTTTAATGAAGTGCTTGTCTATCTTTGGTTATTATTGCAACAAATTTAAGCCCCCTACCCCATGTCAATCTCCTGTTAGTCATTTATGATTTCCCAAAGCCCTCATCCAGGATTTCTCCTTGACTTAAAAAAAGTACTGTATCATATGTAAAATATTAATAAATTGAAGCTGTGAACCGCAGGAAAATTATTTTCAGCATACTGTTGTTTTTTATAAAGGGGACAAATATGAAAAAAAATATAAAACTATTATTATCTGCCTTTATACTTTTTTGCTTTTTCGGGATAAGCACTGTTTTTGCCGATCCTTCATGTATGCGTTGCCAAAGAGGGAATAAAATGGTCTGTGTCGGGGCACCTGCATCCACTGTACTTGCAAAGTGTGGTTCGCCGATTTCAGCTGTTGAAGTTGGTTCTAAAACAAGATCTAAAGGTGGCGGTACCATAAGTCAGGGAACAAAAGGGAGCGATGATTATCGTACAAAGTACAATAGATCATCAACAGAGTTAAAACTTGAAGAATGGACATATTGCATTGAAGGGTCATACGGAAGTGATTGTTATTTATATATTTTAAGATTTGAAGGTGATCAATTAGTAAAAATAACATCCACTATGGAACGAGGCAATTGATAAGCTCACCGTAAATGGAACACACTGGAATACCAGTCCATAGTGATCAAAAAGTTACCCTCCGGTGTGCTTTTATCCAAAAATTAGTTCATTGATTACCTTGTCAAGTTCGGAAAGTTGAAATGGTTTTGATAATACCTTGTCCGCTTGGGATTCTAAAGCAAACACTCCAGGATACTCCCCCCATCCAGTCATAGCAATAACAGGTGTGTCAGGGAGTTTTTTCTTAATTATTGAAATAAGGCCCATTCCACTTATTTTTGGCATAACGAGATCTGTTATGACCATATCAAATCCTTGTGGATCATTTTCAAATAAATTCAATCCTTCAAAACCATCGGAAGCCGAGATGACATCGTAATTTTTACTATTTAGAAAATAGCAAAGACTTTCCAGAACATATTCGTCGTCATCAATTATTAGTATTTTTAGTGCCTGGTCCATTCTATTTGAAGTAATATTCAATTTAGTTTTATTCATGTTATGATTCACCAAAACAACAATCCGAAGTCAGTTCGTGCTGATTACACATATCAATAAAATCAATAAGGCAAGCCCTTCAACACGTTAAGCGATCAGTTCGCCTTTGGTGGCCCTGCCTAAAGGAGATCCGGGAAGTAAGTGAGAAGATCTATTAGAAATTATAGCCAAAATTTAAAGTTAACTTTGAATACTCAATGTCGAATTCATCTCCAAAAAATTCAATCGTTCCATTATTTACTGAATATAAAAGCTCAATCAGAAAATGTTTATTGATTATAACACCTCCGCCAAGACCCCAATACAAACCACCTTCTAAATCTGCCTCATACATACCATATCCTTTATAATCAGAGTCACCATCAAAGAAGTTATAACCAAGTTGACCAATAAAATATGGAGCAACATTTCCAGTCTCAAATCGAGTTCTTATCGCTCCATAAATAGGAATAAAATAAAAATCTCCTTCAAAATCTTCTTGTGAACGGGGAATTTGAACTGTTATTCCACCTCCCAAATCAAGATTATAACCTATTTTAGTAAAAAGTTCTCCAGAGAAAGAAACGCCTGTATCGACATGCTCTGTCCCACTTAACCCATAAGCGGAAACTTCATGATCTCCATCGAAATCAACCCCAAGCTTTAATGTGCCCCCAATACCATCTGCGAATGTATTGTGTACTGTAAAAAAAACAACCAAGATACACATGATGGCTAATGGAATTATTTTCTTCATTTGCCCCCCTATTTTGTTGTTCTGTTCATATATACAATCCGCCAATTTTAACATTATCGATTTTTTTATTTTATCCGACGCAATTGGGATCTTAGTTCAAATGGACCCTGATTGATGTCAAAGAATGTAATACAAAATAAAATTAGATTGGTGTACTCAATTGCAACAATCTGTAAAAAGGCAGCAGTCTATTATGGGCAACTGTTGATCCGTTTTATTTACTTATTTAGGAAGGTCCTGCTTCCTTTGTAATTGTAGGCGTGATCCGATCCCAACGCCCATCTTCCTGATTTTCAAACCTTGCTGATTAACTTCCGATTGAAAAAAAGAAACAGTTGCCGGTACCAGGTTCGCAAAATCTGAACATTAAATGCGCATTTTCGCGGTAATATCCCCCATGTTTGTATATGGCTGGGTGTTTTTTTGCGTATCCATCCCATTGCTCCCAAGACCTCCAATGGCCATGATAGTCGTACCGATGCCCTTTATAACCGTATTGCACGTAATAACGATGTTTGTCATAGGGACGTTCTCTGTATCCACGATGCTTGTGGTAATCTTGACGTTTGTTGTATTCACGACGATCCTGTTCCTCGTAATGCTTGCGGTCTTCTCGCTCCATCCCCTCTCGATGTTTTTGATATTCCTTATTCCGTTCTTTCTGTTTTTTCCATTCTTTCTGATTGTCTTTTCCCTTGGGCCCATTATCAGCAAATACCTGTGAGCTTGTAAGCATGAGAAACCCGAACAGAAAAACAGTTGTGACCGCGAACCCCAATACCGAAAGTCTGCAATGTTTTTCCCTCATGTTAATACCTCCAATTTAAATGGTTTCTAAATTAGATGATTATGACCTACAAAAAGTTTACAGTAAATTTACAGAAACATATCAAAATACAAAACTATTTCCCTTTTCGGTAGCAGACATTTACCGATCCTTCTTTATCAGATGCCTTTAATTCTTCATAGGTTTGAATGGGGATATATTGTAAGTTGGCTTAATTACGAGGTTACCGGCTTACTGTAACCTTGTTTGAGCAGGTTGGTTAACAGTTTAAGGTTGATCTATATTACTTTGAATAAAAAATAACCTATCCTCGTCATGCAAGAATTATGCAATATATGAGATGCCATTTCGAAAAGATGAGATCGGTTTGATTTCAAATAGTTAAGTTAAATCCGGTGGCTTAACTACCAAACGTGTTTGACCATATTTGTCAAAAAAAATGTCATTTTTTGACAAGTACTTCACGATTTTAAGTAGTATTCGGAAAAAAAGATAAAAAATATCAAAGAATGTGTCGGGTGGAACTTAAAGGTCTAAATGAAATAATGAATCATTATTTGGGAAAACAAAATAGTGACGTTGCACTTGAGTTTAAAGTTACGTGCCTGAGGCTTCAATTTCTGAAAAGTAACCCTGCCTTTTTGGCAAACCGTCTGGCCTTTTTCTCTAATGACTCCTTTTTCATCTCTCTTTTCTCCGTTTATTTCGGTTTATCTTCTTTATCAGATATTGGATATACTCCTGGGAACATCGGCCCACATTCATCACAAAAATTATCATCCCCATCAGTCCACTTTAGACCTTCTTCAAATTCTGTTTCGCAAAACATACATAAGTTGGGATATTGATGTTGGATTTTAGAAAATTCGTATGAATCTATATCGTCATCTTTATGCTCATCTCCATTCTCAAAATAATATTTCTCGTTATAAGTTTCTCCTTTTTCATCCTTGCTTTCCTTCTTTTTTTTCTCTTCCAGATTTATAACCTTTTTTTCCCCCATCTCCCTTACCTCCCTCAAATAAAAAACCCTGCCCATGATGTGCTGGACGCCAATCCAAAAACGCTGTTGCGTTACATCATAAGCAGGGTTGAAATTTATTGTGTTTTTGTAGGCGTCCAGCTTCATTTTCTAAAGTATAGACACATTAAAGGCAATAACAAGGATAAAACGCAGTTATTAGCTAATTTTATTTGATTTAATTCGTTTTTTATAGATATTCAATTAAATATGTTTTCCCATGTGATTTATTATCCTTCACTTAATTATAAGCCATTCTAAAAATGTTTATAAGATTTTTTTTCAATTTAGTGAAAAAAAGCTTAATTCAGGACAACAAATCAAGATCAAATTTTAAGCTGATAAACAGGAAAAGTAGTGATAAAGATGGGAAGCCGGTAATGGCTATTTACTGACCATTACCGACCAAATTTGGATTGTTAACTTATTTGAATTATTGTATAAAATGGTGGAGGCGGCGGGAGTCGAATTTTCGCCGAAGACATTTTAGCAACTTGTTGATATAACGGCTTTTTCCTTAATTACCAGTCAATTAGAGCAATTTTTTTCAAATTCAATAAATTCAATTTCCAGCATGTCAGGGGCGATCTGAAAATGTATTAAATTCAGCGGATTGAAAATGTATTATTTTTAGCCTGTATTTTCTTCCCAAAGATTAGATTTAAAAACTTTTCTTATCTTCTTCCTTTTTCTTTTCCCGTTTTATTCTCGAAACGACAAATATCATTTTTTTCCATAACATTGGCAATCAGGAGGAGGATTGCCGATGACAGGAATCAAAAGGAAAAAGTGCTGTAATTGTAAAGGGTTGTTTATACCAGATTCTCGCAATGCCAAGCGCCAGAAATATTGTCGTAAACCCGAATGCCGCAAAGCCAGCAAAGCGGCCAGCCAGAAACGTTGGTTGGCAAAACCCGAGAACCAACGTGCCCATTGCTGTATTGGTACGCCATTTGATAAAGTCATTTGTATTGTAAAGAAAGGAAAAAACTGGTTAACTGCTTTACGTCTATGTAGTTGACAGATCTTATCAAGTGCCACTTCCCCCTTGTCTGGGGCCTCGACCTCTAGCACCGCCGCCCATACCTTGACCACCCTGTGAAGGGCCTCGCCCACGCTTCCCTCCACCCATTCCCCGACCGCCCATTTTGCCAGGGCCTGACTGGACCTCATCGGCACTAAGTTCTTTCAGTGCATTATTTTCCAGGGCTTGAATTGCTTCCTGTACCGTTCCGCTGGTGCAGACATAACTTTTGATCCCGGTATGGCTCAGCACTTGGGATGCCTTGGGTCCTATCTGTCCGGTAATCAGCACTTCAGTCCCCGCCTCGACGATCATCTGGGCAGTCTGGATTCCAGCACCCTGGGAGAGATCCTGATGGGTTGAATTGTCCAGGTATGTGGAACTGCCAGTTTCGGTATCAAATAGGACGAATCCGATGGTTCGGCCGAAACGTGGATCTACCTCGCTGTCCACAGATGTTCCCTTTGAGCTTACAGCGATTTTCATAACATGTCCTCCTGTTTTAAAAAGTGTTACCCTGATTGGCCGTAAACAAAACCAAAAGTGATCATTATGAGATAGCTTCAAAACAGGGCATTAAAAAGACTAGTTTCTCAGAGTCCACCAACTTAAGGGGGCCTTGAACAGTTCATGCATTTCTTTAAAAACCTACAAGCCAAGGTTCATGTTGCTTTCGATCTAAACCGCAGTATTCCTCGAAAGATCTTTCTTGTCCATGGCAACGGGGCTAAACGGCCCTTAGTCAGTCTGATTATTTCTCATGGAGAAACAGGCGTCATGGATCGAGTGCACCAATGCCACGAAAAACTTGATTTGTAGCAAAAAGAAAACAAACTCTTCATGTGCCGTATTAAAGATAGCACCAAAAAAACTATTATACAGGCCAATGTATTCGTGCTTGCCCCGTGAAATGAAAAGCCCATTTCTCTGGTGTAGTTAAAATTATCGTCTTTCTCGAACTTAAACAAAAATTGACATTTTTCAAATGTCTATGTTCTTATATGTCCAGCCGGACGGTCATCAATTTCGTGGGTTTAAATCCACCCATTCAGAAATCCCTGGGTGGACACTTTTGTTTCGAAGCCTGTGAGAAATTATGGTCTTTCGGGCTGGATTTGGGAAATGGTTGAAAATAGATTTATTATCAAACAGGACCCCAAACTCTTAAGCTTGGAATCATCTTTACCCGAAAAATAAAGGGAGCGATAACCGTGTCAATTTTCGCCCCTTTCCTGAATTATCTATAGAATTACGACTTTTTTTCCATGTCTTTTCCGCAGCACTGGAGGGGAGCGCTACAGGCGTCTTCACCTTCACTCCCGCAAGAACATGTCTGGGTGACTTGGAGATCTAGCCCACAGGATTCACATTTATAAATATCCCCTACCTTCATTTCTGCACAATTTGCCATATTCAAACCTCCCTCTTTGTTTATTTTCCGTCAAAAAAAAGTTTTTTTTAACCATTCTCATTATAGTCGATAATTTCGTAATGTCAATTCTTAGCGGGAAATCCTTCAGTGTAAACGGTTTTGATTTTAGTTCACCGAAATGTTTCGATAAATATGGAACACCTAAAAATAAAACACATTATTTCTTTTTAAAATAGAGTGCGTCAAAATCATTAACTATACTTTTCAATTTAGTTACATTGGCTAAATCAGTCGTCTGTTTACATTTCATACTGTAAATAAGCATCTGATGGAGTAAACCAAGTTGCTTTTCATAGTTTTTCATCTCCAACGTGATTCGCTGAGTCATAAAATATTGAGAAACAATCTCCTGAATTTTATCGGCATGATTCTCCTTATTCAAAATCCAACGAACTAATTGATTAGGATTATGATGTTCTTTTTTTTCAAGCTCTATAATTTGATTCATGGACTTTTCAACGGTCACAATGTGCTCATTAATTATTTTAATTTGCATCTCATCGTCATATATTCCACAAGGTATTTCACAATGGGCATAGGCTTGAACGCAAAGAATAAAGATAAAAAAACAACCAACCAGAATTTGTGATAAAATCTTTTTCATAATAAAATCCTCCCTTAATCTTTTTTGATAAAATATCTCTTCTATTCTCTTAACAGCTGGTGCTGGGAACCCCCGACAATTTGAAGGTTTCTTTCCTCAGGAATTTGATTTTCTGTTAATTGAGTACAATATTATTTTTGAACAGAGATTTTTGAGCGAAATCAAATTTGGGAAATTGGCCATTATCGGAAATCCGTTAAATTAACGTGTATCAAATTTGAACTGTAACTATCAAGCAAAAATCGTTTTTTTGATAACGTTTTCCTATTTCGTGCATTGTTCGAAATGAATACCTTGGAGTGATCAAAGGATCAGCTTGCTTCCATGTATGTTGGAGAAATCACACAAAATAAAGCAGACCAAATTCATGTGATCACCATTATATACCACAGCTATCCTTTTTCCCGCCTTTTGAGCATATCACAAACTTCGGACTTTTAAATTTAGATAGAGGAATCGAGACAACTATCGATTGGTGATATGGTATTACGGTATCTCAGAAAAAGCAGGTGCTTGATATTAGGACAAAATTGCAGCTATCTCAGATTTGCAACAGGATCTTCAAACCCATATATTGTGGTTTTGCTAATGCTTATGTTTGGTATGGTTGACCTTTGAAAGATGGCCGGAATTTATGAATAGGATAATAAAGCATGAGTCGGTCAATTCTCATGAATACATCCAGTATTATTGAGTTTTCAAAAAACTAAAAATTCGCGAAGTTGTAAAGTTGCGAATAAGATAATAATGATCCTTGAGTTGAACGGTTGAGCTGTGGGGCCGGGAAAAGTATCCCGAAAGCTGATCTTGAAACCTTTAAAACTATCGCCAGCCAAGCCTTTGGAAAAACCGACGGCTTTTCCCGGTCCCCACAAGCGAATGGTTAGGCGCAGCAAAACTCTGAATGGGCATGCTGGATTGAAAGAACTCCTCAGTATTCATACAAAGGTCGCTCAGTAATTCAACCTGATCGTCAGATCTATGTTTTGCCCATCGTATGGAAAGCTAGCGGCAGAAAACGCAGGAGCGCCGAATTCGTCAATGGTCGTATTTGAAAAGCCGTAGCCTTCCGTGGGGACACCAAACCAATTGGTGTCGAGCTCGCCGTTCATGTTCTCATCATGGATGACGGCGATCGCATAGGTTCCCGGCGGGATATCCGAAAAGTCGCATTGCGCTTTTGTCTTCTGAATTTTCCTTATTATAATTGCCTTTGCCGAACCCAAAAATTTATTGGGAAAACCCTCTGGTGATTCGAAAATTCCACAAGCTATATTTCCAGTACTGTTTTTTATGTTCGGAATTTTCACGTGAATTCCCGGGTATGATGATTGGGCGAAAGCGATGGCGGGAAGATTCGCAAACACCAGCACTGCACACAATGCCACACACCGAACTCCCATGGAGACCCGCGTCACCGGATAACTGACCGTGGAGGCCAACGCGGACTTCCGATGAGTTGACTCACTCATGATCTTCCTCATAGTTCCGACCTCCGTAGTATGGTTGAATCCGCCATTAGACGCCTAACGTCTTGGGTCAGCCGCTGAGGGGAGCGGTAGCGACCCGATGGTCGGCTGGACCCAAATGTTAGGTGACCACATTTGCTGTTAACTCGGAGGCGAGACAAAAATGTGTCATACAAGAATGCGAAACGGGTCAGCCAGCGGTGATCTTTTTCATGATTCTGGTTATCCTCAGATTCGAGAACGTTGTAATCCATATTTCTTCTTCCAATAACCTGCCCGTGCTTTCATGCAACGTTTTTATCCTTTCGCATACTTCATAAATGAAGTAGCCAAGCACAAAATACACAATATCTAGCTCCCACTGGCGAAGCCGTGTCGCTAGCGCTCTTGCAGTCCACTCGACTGTTTCTCCAAGCTCCGGCCATTGCGCCTTGTATGCTTCTATCCTACTAATGATAAATTCTTGTTTTCCGGTGGCAGAAGTGGTCCCCGCAACCGATAGGTAATCGTCCATTACCCTTCTGGTGAACTCCCAGTTTTTTACGTCATGATTTCCAAGATATTCACTTTCTATCTTCGCGGGGTCCAGTCGGAACATTAGCCTAATTACTTGCGTTCTTTCCTCAATAACGCCGAGGCTTTCGTCGAAGAAAACGCCATCTACCTCAAACATCGAGTAACCATAAAATACCTGCTGCATTTCATCTATATGTCCTCTTCCAACGTTATAGTAGCTGCTCATCATTTCCTTAATCCGGTCCCAATTCCTCCCTAACTGAGATTTTACATTCTCTATGAGAAAGCCTTGCGTAAGAGTGTCATACAAAATTCCTTGATATTCCGGTTTCTTTGGAAGATAGACTTCCATAAAAATTCCAGGATCATAGGGATGATATTCATAACGTACAGTTCTGGTCGCCTTTGCCATTCTTTCGTCTCGGTATATGTTAGCGTTAATAAGCGAACGTATGAACTCACCTAACGAATAAGGAATTAATGTTTTGCGAAGCCAAAACATAATTCTCGTTGAACTAAGCCGCAGCTTTTCTTTTGGATTTTAATGTGAGTACCAGCGAAGCTGTCTTTTGCTGTTTTTTGATACGAATGTTACCTTGATGTCATTGTGTTGTAAAGATATTCTTTGATTACTGTTCTTTGACAAGTAAGAGGAGCCCGGGTAATGGGATTGATTAATTCGAAAATGGGTTCCTGAAGCTCCAAAAGGTAAGAGATTCCTATGACTGCTACCCAGGGGAACCAGCCTGTGTGGTGATTCATAGGTTTGATAAACGCCAGTCGTAGTCATGGTGGTGATCTTGTTGATTTTGGCAGGTTTTTGATCCATTTGAGGTAGGCGCCGCAGTGCGGACAGATATAGGGTTGGGACTGTTTTGCAACGACTTCAGATACGCTGGTATTACCAAGCAGGTATTTGGCAACCGCCAACAGGTTCGTTTTACTGTGAGCCATAAATCCGTAATATCGGATTTTAACCAATCCTTTAGGCAGGACATGTTGCAGGAATCGGCGGATAAATTCAAAAACCGGCACTGTGACGGTTTCCCACTGATCTGTCATACTGTTTTTGACCCGGAAAGTGACCTGTCCATTTTCCAGCTTTTCGATACGGTTGTTGGTAATAGCGACTCTGTAGACATAGGGCGCCAGATACTTTAATGCATTTTCAGCGCCGCCTACCGGTTTGCCATGAACCACCCAGTCTTTTTTCCAGACCTTGTCCGGCACATCATCAAAGAAGGCCGTTTTTTTGAGCCCGTCACGGAACTTGGCTCGAAAGATGAGAGATAGCGCTTGGACAGGAACGAAAAACTCGGGATCCGACGATAGCCACCGGCAGCGATCCGGCGACAGTCCACCGCCGGGCACGATGAAGTGGACATGAGGATGGTATCTCATATCCCGCTGCCATGTGTGCAGTCCACCCATCATGCCGATGTCACCGCCGACGAACCTTGGATCCTTGGCCAGTTTTTGCAGGGCTGATGCCGAAGATTTGAACAGCAGATCGTAGAGCACTTTCTGGTGTGAGCGAGCTATGGATCGCAGTTGAGCCGGCAAGGTGAATGTAACCAGAAAGTAATGTGTCGGCAACAGCCGATCGTATTGCTTTTCTACCCACTGCTGGGTTTTGTCCTGACCGCATTTGGGACAGCTTCGGTTGCCGCATGAGTGGTATGCATAGACGATTTGTTCGCATTCCGGATTTTCGCAGCAATATAGATGTCCGCCCATCTCTTTAGTGCGACAGGCGATAATATCGCCAATGGCTCGCCTATGGCTGGGCAAGACAGCAGAGCCGAAGCGGTCAATATATTCTGGTCCGTAGCGGCGGAATATATCCGCCAACTCGACCATCGGACATCAAAGATCGGCCATTAGCTCATTGATGGATTTAATGCCCACGGTCTTGGCTTGTTCAGTCAGATGCGTGTAGATACTCGTTGTATTCGGAGTGCTATGACCCAGCCAGGTTTGAATCAGACGCAAATTGATGCCGGCTTCCAGAAGATGCGTGGCCCAGGAATGCCGTAGTGTATGTACGGTGGCCTTTTTGTTGATTCCAGCGCTTTTGGCTGCGCTGCGAAAAGCAGCCTGCACACTGGATTTGATAATCGGTTTTGTAGCCGTAGACATATCGGCGCGACTATGACCGGGGGACGGGAATAACCAGCAATTGTTGCGGTGGCTTTTCCATTGTTCGCGCAGCAGTTCTAAAGTTCTTTGTGGCAGCGGCACATAGCGATCCTTGTTGGATTTGGAGTGACGCACGTGAATGAAACCCCGTGCACTGTCAATATCTTCAATTTTAAGGTGCAGGCCTTCGGATAATCTCAATCCGCAGGAGTAAATCGTGGTCAGGCATGCACGGTAACGTAACAGCTCAATCTGGTGTAAAATTTGCCTCACTTCGTCACGGCTCAAGACAACCGGCAGCTTCTTTTCACGACCCGGGCGGATGAACAGCAGTGTCGGCCAAGGACGTTTGAGTGTGTTATCATAAAAAAACTTGATGCCACAGAGGGCAACCGTGTTGGTCGCACGGCTCCATTTTTTGACATTTTTACCGTACAGGAAATAATCTCTCAGATTCTTTTCGGTGAGCTGGCCGGGGGGTTTGCTGAAATGCTCGCACAATTGACGAACAGCGCTGACATAAAGTTTTTGGGTGCTTTCACTGTAGCCTTTTAGCTGCAAATCTTGTATCATCCGTTCTCGTAAGGGTGTCATGGTGTACCTCCTTTTTTTGGTTAATGGAAATGGTTATAGGAGGTATACCACACCCTTCTTAGGATGATCAAAATCGGGAATTATATCGAGTTCTTGAAATTAGATTTCTGCGCGAAGCGCTTAGTTCAACTTAAGATTTCGGCATTCAGTGTTGCATATTCCGCATTCTCTATTTGA
>JAWOIY010000213.1:0-7201 GCA_046484425.1 Desulfobacterales bacterium
CAAAAGGTCCGCACCCTCAAGTTCTTCCAGTGTTGCACGAAATGCAACCATGAGATCCTTCGGGAGATTTTTTATAAATCCGACGGTATCCGTAATAATGACTTCAATATCTTCCGGGAACTTAAGCCTCCTGCTCGAAGGATCCAATGTTGCAAAAAGTCGGTTTTCAACCCGAACATGACTCTTTGTGAGGGTGTTGAGCAGGGTTGATTTTCCGGCGTTCGTATATCCGATGATGGATATTACGGGAAGTCCCTTTTTAGTGCGCTTCGATTTTTGCTGTTTTCGCTGTTTTCTCACACTAAGCAGGTCGTTTTCCAATCGTTTGA
This sequence comes from Desulfobacterales bacterium, assembly GCA_046484425.1. GTDB lineage: Bacteria > Desulfobacterota > Desulfobacteria > Desulfobacterales > UBA11574 > UBA11574. The sequence continues at coordinate 330 of JAWOIY010000213.1, forward strand.
TTCGATCGCGTACGCGCCTTCGATTGATTTCCAGCTTGGTTTCGCCCGGACCACGGCCGCCGATTCCGCCGGTGAGACGCGACATGGCCGTATTTTTGGCGATGAGGCGCGGAAGCAAATACTTAAGCTGTGCAAGTTCGACCTGGAGTTTACCTTCCCTCGTTTGAGCCCGCTGAGCAAAAATATCGAGTATTAACTGTGTTCTGTCAATAACCTTTAGGTCTGTCTGATCCGTAATCGATCGAATTTGTGAAGGATTTAATTCCTGATCAAATATGATCAACGTCACGCCTTTTTGAAGGGCCGAAATAATTAACTCCTGAAGTTTCCCTAGACCCATAAGGAATCTTGAATCTACCTCGTGACGGAGTTGAAGTACTTTCCCCGCAACATAAATACCACTCGATATGGCCAGATCTTCCAGCTCTTCCAAAGAAGACATGGCGGTCTTCCTGTGTGCCGTGGTGACGCTGACAAGAAGGGCGCTTTCTTTTCCTTTGTCTGCTACGTATAAAGACGTCTCGTGGGCAAGTTCAGTTTCGAGAGATTGGATCAGGTCAAGACAACCTATATCCAGATCCTGGGGGTTTAAGGGGCTTAGGATTTGGAAGGGTTTTTCATAAGTGCTTTTCGGCAGGATATGTCCAACATGGGCTTTATGAAAATAACCGCCTTCCGTCATTGTAACAGCCGCCATTATGTCAAGCCTTAAAAGGGACAGGTCGGCAAGATCGTCTGTTGTGAGGGGTTCATTGTCGAGATGGGTGTGTATGCACCTGAGGCCTCTCAGGCGACCTGGAGCGACACGATAATCACTGGTGTCCGGAATCACTATTTTTTGGTGATCTCCCACGATAACATAGGCGATCTTTCCCTGACGGTTTATGAGAAGGCCTATCTGACGACGTATTTCATGGGAAAGTAGACTGATATCGCGAGCGAGTTCGAATGTAATAAGGTATTGGGGTGGAAGTCGGCGGCGATAGAGATTCTCAAGTCTGCGGATATGGCTGGCCTTGAGACCGCCGATATTCCCGAAAATTTTTTTCATTTAAACGATAAACTATTCTCTCGGAGTGTAATTTTCAAATCGGGTATACGTATCCAAAAATGTCAGCGTGGCGATGCCGGTGGGTCCGTTTCGCTGTTTAGCGACGATTAATTCTGCTTTCCCCTTATTGGGGTTGTTTTCAGCCTTGTTATACAATTCGTCTCTGTAAATAAAAGCAACCACGTCCGCATCCTGCTCAAGGGCTCCGGATTCTCTTAAGTCTGCAAGCTGTGGTCGTTTATCACTACGTTCTTCCAATTTTCTGTTCAATTGGGAGAGGGCTAGAACCGGGATGTCGATCTCTTTAGCCAGCGCTTTTAGCGATCGTGAGATCTCTGAAATTTCAAGGTCTCTGCGTTCGGCTGAAGCCCGGCCTTTCATAAGCTGGAGATAATCAATGATAATCATTCCGATATTGCTTTCCAATTTTAATCGACGGGATTTTGCTCTGATTTCCAGAACAGTGATGGAAGGAGAGTCATCAATAAAAATGGGTGCTTGGGACAAAAAACCGGCGGCATCAGTAATCCTTAACCAATCATCCTGACTAATGAATCCTCTTCTCAACCGAGAAGAGTCGATTCTTGCCTCACTACTGAGCATTCGAAATGACAGTTGCTCCTTGGACATTTCAAGGGAGAATATTGCCACAGGAATGTTAGCATCCACTGCTGCATTTTTCGCAATATTAAGGGCTAAAGCGGTTTTTCCCATGCCCGGACGACCGGCGAGAATAACAAGGTCCGATTTTTGCAGGCCTGCGGTTAACTCGTCGAGTTTGGTGAAGCCCGTGGCAACACCGGTTACAAGCGCTTTGTTCCCCTGACGCTCTTCAAGGGCATCAATGTTGACCTCAATTATTTTGCCGATCGGGTAAAATGCCGGCCTGATCTTATTTTCTGATATTTCAAAAATGGAACTTTCAGCAAAATCAATGACATTTTCAACATCACCTCGATCTTCGAAACACCGTTTGGTTATGGCGCTCGTTTTCTCAATAAGCTGTCTCAGGCAGGCCTTGTCATGAATAATTTTGGCATAGTACTGAGCATTTACGGCCAGCGGAACGGTATCGACAAGGTTTGCAAGATACGTTGCCCCTCCGATTTCATCAAGCCAGCCGCGCTCTCTTAATTTATTGGTCAGCGTTACCAGATCTACCGGCTCATCTCTGGAAAAAAGTTCGGTTATCGCGGTAAATATTTTTTGATGCGCCGATCTGTAAAAGTCCTTGGGAGATAATATCTCAAGAATTTCAGGCAATGTATCGTTATCAACCAGAATTGCGCTTAAAATAGATTCCTCTGCCTCGAGGCTCTGGGGCGGAACGTGATACAGAGAAGGGTCGTCTTTACCGATTTTAAGAGGGCTTTCGGCCATAACCAAACTGTATTGTTAAAAAATATTTGAAGCAAATAGTTGAAGCCACCGGTGTTTGAAATATAGCATTTATTCGGGTACGACTTCAACGATAATTTCAGGTTCGACATCTTTGTAAACGCGAATGGGAATTTGATAAGTGCCGATATTTTTTATAGGTTCAGTGAGCAAGATCATTTTTTTCTCGACCTCGATACCCTGGCTTGCAAGGGCATCTGCAATATTGCGAGTTGAAACCGAACCATACAGGCGGTCTTCTTCGCTGACTTTTGAAACAATCCTGCAGGTAACGCCTTCAAGTCTTTTGGCCATCTCTTCGGCCATGCTCTTTTCTTTGGCGATCTGAATCTCGAATTTGGCCCTGTCCCGCTCAAGCATTTTCCGATTTTCAGGAGTTGCCGGCACAGCCTTTTTTTGGGGTAAAAGATAGTTTCGTGCATAGCCGTTCGCTACTTTTACCTCGCTACCGATGATACCCAAAGATTCAATGGTTTCTGTTAAAATTATTTTCACTGTAAACCTCCACTAAAATGGATTCATTATTGCAATTTTATTTCCGCCACAAAGATACCAGGGCATTAAAAAGATAACAAAAAAAATCCTTTGTGACTTTGTGCCTTGGTGGCAAATATTTCTTGGATCCGCCTTGTCGGGGTTAGGCATTCCAAATTTTCAGCTCACTTTTCCGGTTTGTCCGGACTATGTTCTAATTTTCTAAAATTCAGCCACATATCAAAGAAACCAAGACCGATAACAACAAGAAGTACGATCTGCTGCAGGGCAATGAAGCTATATAAAAAAAATCTCAGGAGTCGGGGCAGTCGTTTTTTTTCAAAATAAAATGATACGATGGAAATACCCTGGAAAAAATATACGGTTATTAGAATTAACAGACCGTTTAAGCCGATAACCTTAAACGTTTTGTTTGGAAAAAGAAGTAAAAAGCCACATCCTATGATAACCCAAACAAGAAAATCCGGTGCCTTCCAAAGTTTGAGAGGCCCAAAATCAGGATAGAAAAGGTCTCTGTTTTTAAATATGGGTTTTGCGAGAAGCAGATTTGTCCAAGATACAAAAAACGTGGAAGCCACAATTAACGCAGGTATGATTCTGATGAGAACATATTTAATGTTTTCCAGTGAATTCGATATCATATGAATGCTTTCCTGCTGCATTCCCATGCTTTCATAAAGGGATAACGTAAGCTCCAAGTTTTTACTCACATACTCCGCTACAAGGGTGTATATTTCTTTATTGGCGATATTGCTGTAAAAGAAAAGGCAGATGATTCCCGCAATAATCACGGCGCCGCATGCATACGCCATGGTTTTTTCGATGGAAAGGTCCAGCTCTATTAACTCACTCAAGACAAAACCAAGTAAAAGCAGTTCAAAAAAAAACAGAATGTCGAAGGAGATGCCGCCAAGAATAACAACCATCATGATAATGGCGATCACCGGGATTGCGGCACCTGTTGTTCTGCCCAGTTTTGAACGATAGAAAAGCGTTGGTAAAGGGATAAATAGTGCGCAGAAAAACCCGATAATCGGGATATAAACCGATATTACAAATATTAGGCTTGTGACGGCAATCCCGCTAATGATATCCCTTGAGATATCCTTTGAAATGATTTGAAGCACCACCCTTTTCCCTTTTGGTACTGAATCGTTATCCTGACGGACTGGGTCGTTAGCTGTATTCTGTTGTACCCACAAACGGCAGAAGCGCAATTGTACGCGCACGTTTAATTGCATGTGTCAGGGAACGCTGGTGTTTTGCACAGGTTCCGGATATTCGCCTTGGGATGATTTTACCGCGTTCTGTTGTAAAATACCGAAGAGATTTTGTATCTTTGTAATCTATAACAAGATTGGCGTCGGCACAGAAACGGCATACTTTCCGCCGGTGGAATACTCGTTTTTTTCTGGTGGTGCCGGCTCTATTTTTTCGCGGAACGAAGTTTTCAGCCATTTTATAACTCCTATCGAACCTTTGTTGTTATGTTAAATGTTCGGTTCAGGGTTCAAAGTTCAAATCTTTCAGCATTGGGGCAGATGACCGGAAGCTGAGAGGATCAGAGGGTGGAAGATAGCGATCTTCAACCCGGAACGGTGAACATTGAACCGTTCAACCTATGTTTTAAATTGTTTCAGGTTCCGGATTATCAAAATCGTTGGATTCAGTATCAGGCTCATCATCCATATGCGCATCAGACGGTTCTGATATTGGTTGTGCATCAGATGATTCTTTCTGAGCGGCCTTGAATTCTTCAGCCCTGGCGATTTCTTCTTTGACCGTTTCAATGTCAACGTCCTTGTCTAATAAAACCGTCATGAACTTTAGAATCCGATCGTCAATTCGGAAGAAGCGTTCCATTTCATTCACGAGAATACCTGAACCGCAGTAATCCAAACGAACGTAATAGCCACGCGCCTTTTTTTTGATTTCATAGGCAAGTTTTTTGCTCCCCCATTGATCGACCGTAACCGGCAATCCATTATGTTGATCCATGAGATCTTTTAATCTATCAAAAATAGGGGAGCGATCATCTTCGGAAAGATCATTGTCAATAATAAATATTGTTTCGTACCTTCTCATATAACCTCCTTTTGGATATAAAGCCCTGCAAAAACAGAGCAAGGGGCGGTGGGATAAAATTTAGTAAATTAAGATAAAAAAAATGGAATGTCAACCCATTTATAACCTAACCCTTATTCTCTAAATCAGTCGGAGAACCAAAAATATTTGCCACAAAGGTACTAAGACACAAACGATATATTTTATTATTCTTTCTTCGTGTCTTGGTGCCTTAGTGGCAGACCTGTCTGCCGATCTATGTGGCGGAATGAAAAAATATTGTCGAAAAAAACACCAAACTCGATCTTGATCGCCTAAATTTTATCAAGGTATTCAAGATCTTTTGTCTGCGTATTCTTGGTGCCGATGGTTAAGATTTCGATCATGCCTTGCTTTGTTGCCCGGAAATAAAGGCGCCCATTATATGAGAATATGACCTCCTGGACGGCAGCCCTGCTTTTCTTGCTGAACACCTTCCGTTTGATGGGGACCAGCTTCGGGTTTTCGTTAAGCTTGTGTATGATCTCTTCACTTTTAATTTTCATATCTTCAGTTAAATCAATAAAACCGATGATCGCCCGTTTATCAATCGATATGTTTTTGTAAAGCGTCTTGAATCTTTTAAGCGTAGAATTATAAATTTTTGTTTTTTGTTTGCTCTCTTTTCGAATCTCCTTTTCAAATAGTTTTATTTTTTCTTTTAAAGCATCAATTTCTTCCTGCCTTTCGTTTAGCAGACCGATTTTCTTATTTATTTTTTCTTCAAGCGCGACAATCTCTTTTATCATCTCATCTTCATTCTTGCTGGCATTGATCTTTTCTTTTTTCAACTGTTTTTCTATCTTTTTAATTTCGGATATGAGTATTTTTTTGTCCTTCATCAGCGCTTTCAGATTATCGGAACGGTTTAGTTCTATTTCCTTAAGTCGGAATATTTCACTGTCTTTCTCCATCTCCGCTTCGCGGGTCTTTTTTACGCCTCTCCAGTAATAAAAAGATAACACAAGGATGGATGCAAAAATATAAAAACCAAGTATTCCATTTGTGAGCAGGGTGTTGTGCTCAACCACTAGATCGACATTTACAGCCAGGCCTTCATTCATGAGCTTGTAATTGTCAGACGCGATTTGCATGGAGTCATTCGGGAGGAGGGATACGTCCTTATCGTCGACAACTGCAGGATATAAAATCGTGTTTTGTTTTGACGTAACGGTTATGGTTACCTTTACACCCAGCGGAATCAAAGCCTTGCTTTGAAGATACCGGTTAATATTTCTATTTATGGCATCTTTCAGCCGGACACTCCCCTCAAATAATGGACGCGTGTTCCCCAAATAGATATCTTCAATTTCATTTGCAAACCGGTTTCTAAGATGTCTTTCAACAGATTGTACAGAAAATATATAAAGAACCGGCGGCAAAAGAATGCATAAAATCAGTATTTTTAGGGAAAGAAATTTCAAGAACGTCCTCTAAATAGAAATTCCGGCCAAACCGGCATAAACGGTTCAATCCTGTTAAATCGGGACAAGCAGGGCTCAACTATCCTTGCAGTTTTGATAATATCTGCCTCGCTTCATCTGCTCCGTCAAAATTCTGATCCAGGTCAAGCGCCTTTTTCAGTTCTGTTCTGGCGCGATCCTCGTCTCCTTCTTTGTGATAGGCCAGACCCAGATGAAAATAGCCTGTTGGATTTTCAGGTTCAAGTTGTATCAACGATTCAAAAGCTTCTTTTGCTTTTTCGAAGTTTTTCTGAAGCATAAAGGCATTGCCTAAAATCAGTTTTGCCTGGTAATTTCGAGGGGCAATTTCAAGAACCCTCAGGCTTTCCTGACGGGCAAGATCAAAACTGTGTTCACGAAGA